>JAYTCP010000575.1:0-7613 GCA_043736435.1 Planctomycetia bacterium
AGCCGCCCGTGGGCCCGCCGGCGCCGGGCCCGGAGGAGCCCCCGCCCGCGCCCACGGGACCCTCCGCCGATGAGCTCGCCACGAACAAGGAGAAGGTGAAGGCGGCCATCGCCGACCTCGCCTCCTCCGACATCGGCAAGGTCTTCGCGGCGTGCCTCCTCCTCCAGTCGCTGAAGGATCTCGAGGCGGTCGATCCGCTGCTCAAGGTCCTGCGCGAGTACAAGGATCCGTACGGTCGGACGGCGGCGGCGACGGCGCTCGGCAACCTCCACGCGTGCGACGGCGTCCCCGGCCTGATCGGGGCCTTCCTCGACAAGGACCCGGGCGTGTTCCTCGCGGCGAGCCAAGCCTTCGGCAAGATCACCGGCCAGGACAGCGGCCTCTCCGGCGACGCCTCGCGCAAGGACAAGACCGACGCCAAGGAGAAGTGGACCCGCTGGTGGAAGGATCACGAGGGCGAGATGCGGGAGCGCTGGAAGCAGCCCAAGGCCGAGCCTTCCCCGGCCGGTGATCCCCCGAAGTGATCCTGCGGCACCCGCTAGGGTCCGATCACGCACGGTCGCCCCGCCGGGGGATGCCGGCGGGTTCCAGTCAGCGACCCTCCCGGCACGTTAGGAAGGGGGGCGCCCGTCCCGAGCGCCCCTCCCGGTGAAGCCATGGACATCCTCTTCTGTGACCGCTGCCACGAGTCGATCCCCGACGCCGACCTGGAGTCGGGGAAGGCGGTCCGCGTCGCGGGGAAGGTCCTCCACGTTCCTTGCGCGTTCCGGCGCGCCCTGCCCGGGCCGGCGCGCACGGTCACCTTCCTGCTCGCGCTCGCGGCGGCGGGCGGCGCGGCCTACGCCGTCGCGAGGGTCTCCGGCATGGGCGACGACGCCTCGGATCGGGCGGCCCTGCGGACCGCGTGCCAGGAGGATGTCCGCGCCTCCGTGGCACGGCTCGAGGCCGTCGTCGAGGACCGGCGGCGGGCCGATCGGGACGCGACCCAGGCGGCCGTGAACACGGCCGTCGCGGGCGCGGCGGAGCGCCTCGGCGAGCAGCAGCGCAACGGCCTCTCCCTGCTCTCCGGCAAGCTCGACGGCTACGCGACCGAGCAGTCGCGCCGCATCGAGGGCCTCGAGGAGAAGATCGGGCGGGCCGCCCGGATGCTCGAGGACGTGCGGGACCTGGCGGCGCGCTCCGGCGCGGCCCTGCCTCCCCCCGCCCCGGGCATGGACCCGACGGCCCCGCCCGCACCGGTCCCCCCGACGCCGGTTCCCCCGAGTCCGGCCGGCCCGGCACTCCCGCCGCCGGCGGGACCCGGTGCCCCCCCCGTCGCCGCCGATCCCGAGGGGATCAGGCGGCACCAGGAGGCCTTCGAGAAGGCGATCCGCAAGCTCAGGGACCCCGACAACGGGATCGCGTTCAGCGCGACGTACGACCTGCGCGACCTGAAGGACCTCGCCGCGACGCCCTACCTCGTCGAGACGCTGAAGGTCCACAAGGACTACTACGTGCGCATGGGCGCGGCCACGACGCTCGGCGAGCTCCGGTCCTGCGACGCGGTGGCCGCCCTGCTCGACGCGCTCGACGACAAGGACGACATCGTCCAGCAGGCGGCGGCCGAGGCGCTCACCACGATCACGAACCAGGACCAGCGCTGGGTCGTGGGGCTCACGAAGAAGGAGCGCAAGGCCAAGCGCGACGAGTGGGCGAAGTGGTGGAAGGAGCACGAGGGCGAGGTGCGGCTGCGCCTCGGGCAGCCCGCCGGCGTGCCGCCCCCTCCCGCCGTCCCGAAGTAGGCCTCCCGCGCTGCACGGGGCTCGGCGAACGGCCCGTCCGTGCCGACGGGGAGCCCTTCACAGCCCCTCACGCGGTCGGGACGGGACCCTCGTAGAGGCGATAGCGCTTCCAGACCTTCGCGCCGACGCCCTCGACGTCGGCCCGCATGCGCAGGTTGTCCTCCAGGATCCAGGACGCCTCGCCTCCCGCGTAGCCGCACTCGCGCGCCTTCGTGAGCGCGCGCACGAAGACCGCGGCGTCCACGCCGCGTCCGCGGGCCTCGGGGACGACGCCGAGCAGGACGATGCGCACGTTGCGGATCCGCTTCATGCGGCGCAGCAGCTTGAACAGCCCGAACGGGAACAGGCGGCCGTTCAGGCCCACGAGGGCCTCGTTCACGTCGGGGAGGATGCCGGCGAAGCCCACGGGCGTCCCGCCGCGCTCGATCATCATGAACATCCGCGGGTCCACGATCTGCTTCAGGTCCTTCGCGGCGTGCTCGAACTCCGCGTCGGTCATGGGGACGAAGCCCCAGTTCCGCTCCCAGCTGCGGTTGTAGAGCGCCTTCACCGTGTCCACCTCCGTCCGCCAGCGACGGAGGTCGATGTCGCGGAGCGTGAACCCGCCGCGCGCGAGCGCGCGGTCGGTCACGCGGACGTAGCGCTCGGGGATGGGGCTCGACGACGGGATCCAGTAGGCGACGAGGTCCTTCGCCTTCGCGAGGCCCGCGCCGCGCAGCAGCGCGTCGTAGTCCGGCCGGTTCCACGGCATCATGAGCATGGGCGGGAGCTCGAACCCCTCGACGAGGACGCCGCAGACGTCGTTCGTCGAGTAGCAGACGGGTCCCCGCAAGGACGTCATGCCGCGCGCGCCGACCCACGCGGCGGCCGCGGCGACGAGCGCGGCGGCGGCCTCCGGGTCGGGCTCGACGTCGAACCAGCCGAAGAAGCCCACGCGGTCGGCGTGGACCTCGTTGTGGAGCCGGTTCACGCAGGCGGCGACGCGGCCCACCACGCGGCCGTCGCGACGCGCGAGGAAGTGCTCGGCCTCCGCGTGCGCGAAGAACGGGTTCCTCCGCCGGTCCATGATCTTCGCGTCCGCCATCCGTACCGGCGGCACCCACGTGGGATGGCCGCGGTAGAGCCGGTAGGGGAAGTCGAGGAACGCCCTGCGGTCGGAGCGGCCCCGCTCGGGCGCGACGACGACGGGGCCGGCGGTAGCGGACGTCATCGGAGGGTCCCTTCGGGCTGGGGTCGCCGCCACGGGCCGGGGTACGCCACCTCGGGCCGTCCCGGGGCGCCTCCGCGACCCCTCACCCCAGGATGCGGAGCTGCTCGCCGACGCGCTTGAACGCGCCCAGGATCGCGTCGAGGTCCTCGTCGGTGTGCGTCGCCATGTACGACGTGCGCAGGAGGCTCCTGCCCTCCGGCACCGCCGGCGGGACGACCGGGTTGACGAACACGCCCTCCTCGAACAGGCGGCGGTTGAAGTCGAACGTGGCCTCGTCGCTCCCGATCACGATCGAGAGGATGGGGGACCCGTGGTGGATCACCTCGAAGCCCAGCTCGTCGAAGCCGGCCTTGATGCGGCGCACGTTGCGCCACAGTCGCTCGCGGCGCTCGGGCTCGGCCTGGATCACCTCGAGGCACGCGAGGACCGTGGCGACGCTGGCGGGCGGCATGCTCGCGCTGAACACCACGGAGCGGCTCGCGTGCTTGAGGTAGTCGATCACGTCGGCGGGGCCCGCCACGAAGCCGCCGAGGCAGGCGAACGACTTGGAGAACGTGCCGACCACCAGGTCGACGTCGGCCTCGACGGCGAAGTGCTCCGGCGTGCCGCGGCCGTGCTCCCCGAGGACGCCGACCGCGTGCGCGTCGTCCACGAGCAGGCGCGCGTCGTACCGGTCGGCCAGCTCGACCATCTCGCGCAGGGGCGCGAGGTCGCCGAGCATGGAGAACACGCCGTCGGTCACGATGAGCCGCCCGCCCTCGCAAGGGGTCTCCCGGAGGAGCCGCTCGAGATCCTCGACGTCGTTGTGGCGGTACTTGACCAGCTTGCCGAACGCGAGCCGGCAGCCGTCGATCAGGGAGGCGTGGTTGTCACGGTCGCCGAAGATGAGGTCGCCCCGCGTCGCGAGCGCGCCCACGGCGCCGAAGTTCGTCTGGAAGCCCGTGCCGGAGGTGATGCAGGCCTCGCGCCCGAGGAACCGCGCCAGCTTCTCCTCGAGCTCCTCGTGGAGCGTGAGCGTCCCGTTGAGGAACCGGCTCCCCGTGCAGCCCGTCCCGAAGCGCGAGATGGCGGCCTTCGCCGCCTCGATCACCCGCGGGTGGTGGGTGAGGCCCAGGTAGTTGTTCGACCCCGCCATCACGAGGCGACGGCCCCCGACGGTCACGTGGGTGCCGAGGTCGGTCTCCGAGATGGCCCGGAAGTAGGGGTACAGCCCGGCCTGCCGCAGGAACTGCAGGCGCTCGACCGTCGGCGTGGCTCGCAGCTTCTCGAAAAGGTCCAAAGGGGGCCTTCCAGGGTGCACCGGCGCCGGGCAGGGGCCTCCTCTGGAGGCTTGAACCGGGGTCGGGGGGAGTGCGGGATGCCGGACCGCCCCGGCGCCCTACCGAGGGGACATCCTAGGGACCCGGACGGGGGAGTCAACCTCGGCGGCCCGGATGTGGGGGGCACCTCCCCGCCCCGACCGTAGACTTCCGCGGCCGGAACCGGCCCCCCGGCAGGCTCGATCTCCCCCGGAGCACCCTCCGTCCATGCTCGTCCTGGTCACCGGCGGCGGAGGCTTCGTCGGACACCATCTGGTCCGGCGCCTGCTCGCCGGAGGCGACCGCGTGCGGTGTCTCCTGCGGCGCCCCGGGATCCCCGAGGGGCTCGCGGGGCTGCCCGTCGAGGTCGTCGTGGGGGACGTCACCCGCCCGGCGTCCCTGCCCGCGGCTCTCCTGGGCGTCGAGGAGGTCCACCACCTTGCGGCGCGCCTCACGGCCCTCTCCGAACGGGAGATGTTCGAGACGAACGCGCGCGGCACCTACAACCTCCTGGCCGCCGCCTGCGCCGTCCCGACGCTGCGCAGGTTCGTCCACTGCTCGAGCCTCGCGGTCAGCGGTCCGAGTGACGGCACGGCGTGCGTGACCGAGGAGTCCCCGTACCGGCCCGTGACCTGGTACGGCGCCTCCAAGGCCCTCGCCGAGCGGATCGTGCTCGCCTCGGCGGGGAGGGGACTGCCCGTCGTCGTGGTCCGTCCGCCGATCGTGTATGGGCCGCGGGACCGCGGGCTCCTCTCCGTCTTCCAGACGCTCTCGAAGGGCATCCGCCCCCTCCTCGGGCCCCAGCCGAAGACCTACTCCTGGGTGCACGGGACCGACCTGGCCGACGCCCTGGTGAGCCTCGGTCGCCATCCAGGCGCCCTCGGGCGGGCCTGGTTCGCGGCCCACGCGGAGACGGCCACCCTGGAGCGGTTCCTCGACCTCGCGCTCGCGGCCCTCGGAGGCCGGGCGCGGACGGTGCGCCTGCCCGAGTCCCTCGTCCGGATCCTCGCGGGGGCCTCCGACCTCCTCGCCCAGGTCACCGGCACGGCCGCGATGCTGACGCGCGACAAGGTGAACGAGCTGTCACCGATGGCCTGGGTCTGCGGGACCGACGCCACGGCACGGGTGCTCGGATGGCGGGCCAAGACCCCGCTCGAGGTCGGCGTCCCCGAGACGGCGCGCTGGTACCGCGACCAGGGCTGGATCTGACTCGGCATCCCGGTCCCCCCCCCGCGCCCCCCCCGTCCACGCCAGGATCGCCCCCGGAGTCGACGAAGCGCTCGTTGACGGCCCTGCGCCGCCCCGACAGAATCCCCCCACCTCGCCCGGCGGGGGGGCCCCGCGGGGTCGGTCCGTCGTCCCGAAGGAGAGGTCCGTGGTCCGTCCGCTCCACACCAACCTTCACGGGACCCCGCCGGGCCGACCCGAAGGTGGGCGGGCGAGGCACGGGACCTTCGCGCTGCTCCTCGTCGCCGCCACGGCCTGTGCGACCGTCGCCGCCTGCGGGACGCCGGCCCCGCGCCCCCTACAGCCCGAGTTCGACCTCCGCCACCCGAGCGCCACGCGCCGGGTGGAGGCCGTCTCGGTCACGGTGAGCACCCGCGACACGAGCCAGGTCCCCGCGCTGATCCTGCTGCTCGAGGACGACGACGACGCCGTGCGCCTCACCGCAGGCTCCGCGCTCCGCGACCTGACGGGCCACGACACCGGGTACCGTGCCTTCGCCCCGCCCGAGGAGCGCGCCCGCCACGCCGCCGAGTGGCGGGCGTGGTGGGCGGCGCGGGGGGGCGCGGCGTCGCCCGGAGTCGCGCCGACCGGGGCAGGAGCGCCGACGGGCGGGTATTCAGGAGGGCCACGCCATGTCGGCCCCCCCTGACGTCACCCTGGAAGCCCACCTCCCCTCTCATCCCCGGTTCCTGGCCTTCGTGCGGGCCCTGGCGGGGGAGGGGGCCGCGCTCGCCGGCTTCACCGACGAGGACCGCGACCGCATCGAGCTGGCGGTGGTGGAGGGCTTCTCGAACATCATCCGGCACGGGTACGGCGGGCGGACCGACCAGCGGATCGAGATCCGCATGTGCGTCCCGCAGGGCACGTTCCGGATCGAGCTCGACGACTGGGCCACCTTCGTGGACCCCGCCCGGATCTCCTCGCGTCCGCTCGACGACGTCCGCCCCGGCGGGCTCGGCGTTCACCTGATGCGATCGACGATGGATGTGGTGGACTACCTCAAGAACCGGCACGGAGGCACGACGCTCGTCATGGAGAAGCGTCGTCCCCCGGCCGCTGGAGCCGCGCGATGAACTGCACGACGGAGGCCCTGCCGAAGGGAATGCTGCTGGCCGTCGAGGGCCAGGTGGACATGCACACGAGCCCCGAGCTCCGGGGGAAGCTCCGGGAGACCCTCGAGCGCAAGTCGAGTCCCATCGTGGTCGACCTCACGAAGGTGGGCTTCATCGACTCGAGCGGGCTCGCGACGCTGATCGAGGCGTTACAGGCCGTCGGGAAGTACGGGGGACGCCTGCGTCTCTTCGGCCTCTCGCCCGCGGTCAAGAACCTGTTCAAGCTCTCGAACCTGATCTCGATCTTCGACATCCGCGACACCCGCGAGGACGCGGTCCGATAGGGCCGACGCGAGCCCCCGATGGCCCTCCGCTCGGCGATCGAATTCATCGGGGGCGCAGCCCTGCGGTTCGTCCGCTACGTGGGGGGCATCAGCCTCCTCGCGTGGGACACGGTCCGGGTCACGGCCGTCGGGCCGTTCCGCGGCCGGCCCGTCCACGCGCGCGACCTCTGGTCGCAGATGGTGCGCGTGGGCCCCTCCTCGCTGCTCGTGGTCTTCGAGGTGAACTTCTTCATCGGGATGATCCTCGCCCTGATCGGCGGGAACATCCTGAGCAGCATCGCCGTCGGCTTCGTCGACTACGTAGGCAACCTGATGTCGGTCGGCATCGTCCTCGAGCTCGGCCCGCTCCTCACCGCGATCATCATGACCGGTTACATCGGCGCGGCCATCGCCGCGGAGCTGGCCACCATGGTGGTCACCGAGGAGGTGACGGCCCTGCGCACCACCGGCCTCGACCCGATCCGGATCCTCGTGGCCCCCCGGCTGCTCGCGACCGTGATCATGGTCCCGTGCGTGACCGTGCTCGGGGACCTCGTCGGCATCGTCGGCGGGCAGATCGTCGCCCTCCAGATCCTCGACGTCCCGTCCCACACCTACTGGGAACGCGTCTGGGACCAGCTCGGGCAGGACGACATCTGGCACGGCTTCCAGAAGAGCCTCGTCTTCGGCGCCATCATCGGCTCGATCGGGTGCTACCAGGG
>JAYTCP010000576.1:0-1742 GCA_043736435.1 Planctomycetia bacterium
ATCCCCCGCCGCTGATTCCCCCGCCGCGGCTCACCCCGCCGGCGTCGGCTTCAACCGGACCCAGCGCGACCCGCGGCCGGCGCCCTCGCGGCGGAGGCGGCCCTCGGCGCGAAGCGCGTTCAGGATGCGGCGCAGTCGCGCGTCGGGGGCCCCGGGGCACCGTTCGCGCAGGGCGAGCAGGGCGAACGCGGCCGGGAGCTCCTCGAGGGCGGCGACGCGGATCCGCGTGTCGAGGCCCCCGTCGGACACCCTCAGGTCGAGGAGCGGCGTCGCGGGGTCGAGGAGGGGGGAGTGCGGCGCGCGCGCCTTCGCCTCGACGGCCGCGAAGAAGCGCTGGGCCCACACGTTGCCCATCTTCCGGTTGCCCGCGTAGACGACGGGCACCTTCGGGTGCATCGCGGCCAGCTCCGCGAGGACGCGCAGGAGGTGCGTGGGGGGCCACTTGCCGACGCGCTCGGGGTTGCCGAAGTCGGCGTACTGCGCCTCCACCACCATGGCGGCGTGCGCGTAGCCGCCCAGCTCGGTGAGCTGCTGGTGGAGGCCGCGGATCTCGCTCACGTCGGTCAGGAGGTTCTCCATCGACTTGCGCTCGACGACCGCGAGCAGCCGCTCCCCGACGCGCAGCGCGTAGTCGCCGGCGGGCAGCTGCGCGCGGGTCACGTTCGAGCCGGGGAAGCGCCAGGGGTACTGCTCGCGTCGGTCGATCACGAGGTCGAGCGCGCCGCCCGGGAACAGCTCGACCCGTCCGCTCGTGCGGTGCGCCCGTGCCGCGACCTCGGTGCGGAAGAAGATCTGCTCGACGACGTCCTTCCCGTCGCTCGTCGGGCGCTCCACCTTCAGGAACTCGCACCGCTTGCGCATCGGCCGATCGAGGATCACCGACAGCTTGCGCCCGATCCGCGTGAGGCGCTCGATCGGCACGCGCTCGACGGGCTCGAGCGCCTCCGCCGGGTCGGCCTCGGCCTCGCGCAGGCAGAAGATCTGGCTCCCCGCCCCCGGCCACTTGTGCTGCGCGCGTACGGCCAGGAGGACGCGGCCCTCCCGCTCGATCCGGATGCGGTACGGGAAGCGCCGATGCTCGGTCTTCTCGACGATCCAGGTCGCGGTCATGGCGGGGACAGGCTACGCCGAAGCCGCGCGCGGGACCATGGGAGGGCGGTGGGGCTTTCGGGCCGATGAGGCCCGACGGGGGGAGGGGGCCGAGGGGCGCTGGCGCTGACGATCCTCAGCCCTCGGCCGATCGAGCGCGGCCCCGCTGCTCACGCCGAGGGCACGTCTTCGAGCAGCCACTCGTAGGCAGGCACGACATCGACTCCCGGTGCCCGAACCGCAGCCCGGTCGTCACGGTCGAGCACGAGGAGGCGCTGCCTCGCGCGTGGATGCTCGACGGCGGCCTCCGCGAGCGCCCGGAGCTCGCGGTCGAGCGTCTCCGCGGACGACACGTCCGCGCAGACTTGGAGCAGCTCCGGTTCCACGCCGGGACGGCGCGCGAGGAAGTCCACCTCGAAGCCGCTCTCCGTGGGGACGTAGCCCACCTCGGCGCCCCGCCGCTCGAGCTCGTTCGCGACCGCAGTCTCGAGCGCGTGACCCACGTTCGTGCGCCCACTCGTGTCGAAGGCGTGCACGAGCCCCGGGTCCGCCGGATACGCCTTCCGCGGGTTCGAGTTCTGCCGCCGCTCCGACTCGGTTGCGACCGGGACGAGGCCGACGAGGAACGTGTCGACCAGGTGCGCGAACCACGC
>JAYTCP010000577.1:0-7258 GCA_043736435.1 Planctomycetia bacterium
CGGGACGGGCGATCCGTCGTCGTGGCGAGCGACGTCGGCCAGCCGTTCCGCGGCTACTACCACCTGCACGAGGTCCCGCTCGACGGCGGCCCTTCGCGCCCGCTCGGCATGGGCCCCGCGCGTGCGATCTCGTTCCAGCCCGGCGGGCCGGGCGTCGTGATCGGCCGCAACAGCGGCGATCCCGCGCGCTGGAAGCGCTACCGCGGCGGCACCGCCGGCACGCTCTGGGTCGACCGGGAGGGCGACGGCGAGTTCGCGCCGCTGATCGCGCTGCGGGGCAACCTCGCCTCGCCCATGTGGATCGGCGCGCGGATCTGGTTCCTGAGCGACCACGAGGGTCACGGCAACCTCTACAGCTGCACGCCCGAGGGGAAGGACCTCCGCCGGCACACGGGGCACGAGGCCTTCTACGTGCGCTTCCCGCACTCGGACGGGCGCCGGGTCGTCCACCATGCCGGGGCCGACCTCCACGTGCTCGACGCCGCCACGGGCGTCGAGCGCAAGCTCGAGATCGAGGGCGCGGGGCCGCGCGCGGGTCGCGCGCGCCGCTTCGTGCCCGCCACGCGCCACGTCGAGGACGTGGACGTCCATCCCGACGGGCACACGCTCGCGTGCGTCGCGCGCGGCGGGCTGTTCACCGCCGGACTCTGGGACGGGGCGCCCGCCCGTCTCGGCGCCGGCTCCGGCGTCCGTCACCGCCTCGCGCGATGGCTCCCCGACGGGAAGCGCCTCGTGGCGCTCTCCGACGAGGGCGGCGAGGAGGCGCTGGTCGTCCTGTCCGTCGAGCCCGACGCGCCCCCGCGGCGCCTCGAGATCGACGTCGGGCGCGCGCTCGACCTCGTCGTCGCGCCCGCGGGCCCCGACCGCGTCGCGCTGTCGAACCAGCGGCAGGAGCTGATCGTCGTCGACCTGGCCACGGGCACGGCGCGGACCGTCGACCGCTCGCCCTTCGACCGCATCGAGGGCCTCGCGTGGTCCGCCGACGGGCGATGGCTCGCCTACGGGCTCCCGACCTCGCACCGCACCTGCGCCATCCGGCTCTGGGACGAGGCCGCCGGCACCACGCACGACGTGACGCGTCCCGACTTCCGTGACGCCTCGCCTTCGTTCGACCCCGAGGGGCGCTACCTCTACTTCACCTCCTACCGCGTCTTCGACCCGGTCTACGACAGCCAGTACTTCGACCTCGGCTTCCCGCGGGGGAGCCGCCCTCACCTCGTCACGCTGCGCGCGGACGCCCCCTCGCCCTTCAGCGCGGTCCACCGCGCGCCCCGGCCGCCCGCGGGGACCGCCGTCCCCGAGGGCCGGCCCGCCGAGTCCTCTCCGGCTTCCGCCGTGGCCTCGCCGCCCCCTGCTCCGTCCCCGACCGCTCCGGCCGCGGCGCCGACTCCCGTGGCTCCCGCTCCGTCCGCCTCGGCCGCCGCGCCCGTGGGGCTGCGCATCGACCTCGACGGCATCGCCGATCGCGTCGTGGCGTTCCCCGTCGCGGAGGGTCGTTACGGCGCCGTCGCCGGCGTGCGCGGCCGCGCGATCTTCTGCTCGTACCCCATCGAGGGGAGCCTCGACGCCGAGCGGCGCGGGAGCGGCGCCGAGCCCATCGCGCGGGGGACCCTCGAGGTCTACGACTTCGCCGACGACAAGGTCACGACGCTCCTCGACCGCGTGACCTCGTTCGAGGTGTCCGCCTCGGGCCGCTCGCTCGTCGTGCGCAGCGGATATCGCGTGCGCGTGCTCCCCACGGGCGTCAAGGGCATCGAGGTCCAGGCGCGCGACGAGGCGAGCCGCGAGACGGGGTGGGTCGACCTCGAACGGCTGCGCGTGGCCGTCGTCCCCGGTCTCGAGTGGCGGCAGATGTTCCGCGAGGCCTGGCGCCTGCAGCGCGACCAGTTCTGGACGCCCGACATGTCGGGGATCGACTGGCGCGCCGTGCACGACCGCTACCTGCCCCTCGTCGACCGCGTCGCCACGCGCGGCGAGTTCTCCGACGTCGTGTGGGAGATGCAGGGCGAGCTCGGCACCTCGCACTGCTACGAGATGGGGGGCGACTACCGTCCCGAGCCCACGTGGCACCAGGGCTTCCTCGGCGCCGACCTGTCCTTCGACGCCGCCTCCGGCGCGTGGCGCGTGGCGCGCATCCCCCGCGGCGACTCGTGGGATGCCGCGCGGGCCTCGCCGCTCGCCGCCCCGGGCCTCGCCGTCCGCGTCGGCGACGAGATCCTCGACGTGGACGGCGAGCCGGTCGGGCGCGCCGCGTCTCCGATGGAGCGCCTCGTGGCCCTCTCCGGCCGCGACGTCCGGATCGGGGTGCGCACCCCGGGCGGGCCGCGGCGCACGCTGTCCGTGCGCACCCTGCGCGACGAGCAGCCCCTGCGCTACCGCGACTGGGTCGAGGCGAATCGCGCGCGCGTCCACGCCGAGACGAAGGGCCGCGTCGGCTACGTCCACGTGCCGAACATGGGACCGCTCGGCTACAGCGAGTTCCACCGCTACTACGCGGCCGAGGTCGAGCGCGACGCCCTCCTCGTGGACGTGCGCTGGAACGGCGGCGGCCACGTGTCGCAGCTGCTCCTCGAGAAGCTCTCGCGCCGGCCCCGCGGCTTCAACCAGAGCCGCTGGCAGGCGCCCTGGCCCTACCCGGGCGACACCCCGCGCGGCCCGCTGGTCGCGCTGACGAACGAGTACGCCGGCTCCGACGGCGACATCTTCAGCCACTGCTTCAAGCTGTTCGGCCTCGGACCCCTCATCGGCAAGCGCACGTGGGGCGGCGTCGTCGGCATCTGGCCGAGGCACGCCCTCGTGGACGGCACGGTCACGACGCAGCCGGAGTTCGCGTTCTGGTTCCGGGACGTCGGCTACGACGTCGAGGGCCACGGCACCGACCCCGACGTCGAGGTCGAGATCCGTCCCCAGGACCACCGCGCGGGCCGCGACCCGCAGCTCGATCGCGGCATCGCCGAGGCGCTCGCGCTCCTCGAGCAGCACGGCCCGGCCGCCGCCGACCTCGCGAAGCGTCCCGTGCGACGCCCGCCCACGCTGCCGAAGCTCGGCTGACCCCGGGAGGTCGATCCCCCGTCGTGCCTCCTCGGCCCGAAGGCCCCCGATCCTCGACCCCTTCGATCTCCGGGCCCGCATGAGCTCCGGCAAGCGGGACGTTTCCGGCGTGGGCCGTCGTCCATGACGGGGCGACGGTCGCCCCGGGTAGGCTTCTGCTCGATGCACGCACTCGTCACCGGTGGCGCGGGCTTCCTCGGGAGCCACCTCGTCGACCGCCTCCGGGCGGCGGGCCACGACGTGATCGTCCTCGACGACCTCTCCTCGGGCCGCGTCGAGCACCTCGCGGCCCACCGCGGGGATCCGGGGGTCGCCCTCGTGACCGGCGACGTCCGGGATCGCGCGCTCGTCGCGCGGCAGGTCGAACGGTGCGACGTCGTGTTCCACTTGGCCGGTGCCGTCGGCGTGCGGCGCGTGGCGGAGGACCCCGCGGGCACCTGGTCGCGCAACGTCGAGGGCACGGCCAGCCTGCTCGACGCCTGTGCGCGCGGCGGCGCCCGCTGCCTGATCGCCTCCACGAGCGAGGCGTACGGGCCCACGGCCGCGGGGACCCTCTGCGAGGACCACCCCGTCGTCCTCGACCCCGCGGGTCGACGCGACGTGTACGGCGTGAGCAAGGTGGCCGGCGAGAGCCTCGCCCTCGCGCTGCACCGCACCTCCCTCCTCCCCGTGACCGTCGTGCGTCCGTTCAACGTCGTGGGGCCGCGGCAGTCGGCGCGCTACGGCATGGTCCTGCCGCGGTTCGCCGCGTCCGCCGTGCGGGGCGAGCCGCTGACGGTCCACGGCGACGGCCGCCAGACGCGCACGTTCCTCCACGTCGCCGACGCCGTGGAGGCGCTGCTGCTCCTCGTCGCGACCCCCGCGAGCGAGGGGCTCCTCGTCAACGTCGGCAGCGACGAGGAGGTCGCGATCGCCGACCTCGCGCGGCTCGTGGTCGACGTCGCGGGGACCGACGCCCCGCTGCGGTTCGTCCCCTTCGCCGACGTCTACGGCCCCGGGTTCACCGATCCGCTCACGCGGCGCCCCGACCTGTCGCTCCTGCGTCGCCTCACGGGCTTCACGCCGCGGCTGCGTCTCCGCGACGCCGTCGCCGACGCGGTGCGGTCGGCGCGCGAGGCCCTGGCCGCCCCGGTCTGACGGGCCGCGCGCGCGCGCGCGGCGCTCACCTCGGGAGCACGTCCGCCCCGGCGCGCACCTCGCGGAACAGCGGGACGCGCTCGACCATCGGGCGCTGCCGCGCCGGCGGCGCGTGCGCCACGAGCATGTCGAGCAGCCAGCGCGCCTCGACCTGACGCGTCGTGTCGCCGGTCGCGTGCGCGAGCACGTGCTGCGCTTCGAGGCGCACCACGTGGGTGAGGAAGGGGGCGTGCCGGTCGAGGGACGCCGTGGCCTCGGGGAGCGCGTCCTTGTCCAGCCGGGCGAGCCACGCGAGCGGCAGCACGAGCTCCCGCGCCACGGGGGCCTCCCGGGCGATCGCGACGGCCACCCGAAGATGGCCCAAGGCCTCCGCGCGGCGGCCTGCGCGGACGTGGTGGCGCGCGAGGTCGAGGTGGACCGGCATCACGAGCCGCCGGTCCGTCGCGTCCTCGACGCTCGCGAGGCGCCGGGCCCAGCAGGAGAGCGCCGTCGCCTCGTCGCCGAGCTGGAGCGCGATCTGGGCGCGCTCCTCGTCCAACTCCTTCGACAGCTTCCCGAGGCCCGCGCGCACGCACGCCTCGACGGAGCGGCCGTGCACCTCGAGGGCGCCCTCCGGATCGCCGAGGAGCAGCAGCGTCTCGACGCGGCTCATGAGCCCGAGGGCGAGGCCGCGGACGTAGTCGATCTCGACGCAGAGGGCGAGGTGGCGCTCCTCGAGCGCGAGGGCGCGCGCGAGCCGCCCGGCCCCGCGCTCGACGCTCGCGAGGTTGCCCTGCGCGATGGCCTCTCCGCGCCGGTAGCCGATGGCGCGCGTCAGCTCGAGCTGGCGCCCGAGGTGGACCGCGGCCCCCTCGAGGTCTCCGTCGGTCAGCAGGCAGAGCCCCAGGTTGCCGACGGCCGTGGCCTCGCGCATGGGCTCCTCGAGCTCGCGCGCGACCGCGAGGGACTCCCGGTGGCAGGCCGCGGCCTCCACGTGGCATCCCGACGCCCACAGCGCGTTGCCGAGGTGGGAGTGGGCGGTCCCCACGAGCGCGCGCTGTCCGGTGGACAACGCGAGGGCGAGCTCCTCCCGGTGCGTGGCGACGCTCTCCTCGTGCCGTCTGAGGATCCGCTGGGCCGTCCCGATGCCGCCGAGCGCGGCAACCAGGGACGGCGTCGCGCCGGCCCCCCGCGCCAGGTCGCGGGCCTCGACCAGGCGCGCGAGCCCGGACTCGGGGCGGCCGGCGTGGAGGTCGGCCCAGCCCAGGCTGCGGCGCACGTCGGCGCGGAGCACGGGGTCCCCGTCGGCATCGGCGAGGGCGAGCGCCTCGTGAAGCGGCGGCCGCGACTCGGGGACGCGTCCGAGCGTCTCGAGGAGGTCGGACAGCCTGAGGGAGGCCTGCGCGCGCCGTCGGCCCGTGAGGAGGCCGGGAACCGCGAGCGCGCGCTGGAGGAGCGCCGACGCGCCCTCGGGGTGGCCGCGCCGCATCTCGTGCTCCATCGCGCGGTCGAGCCACGGCAGCGCCCGCGCCCCCCGCGCCCCCTCGATCAGGTGACGGGAGATCGCCATCGCCGTGGCCCCGTCCGCGGCCTCCGGCGGGCGGCCCGCGGCGGCCTCGCGCGCCACGAGCGCCTCGCCGAGCGCGGCGTGGTACTCGCGCCGCAGGAGCTCGGAGAGCCCCGCGTGGATCGCCTCGCGCACCTGGCGCTGGTCGAATACGCACCGCACGTCCACGCTCCGCACGAGGCGGTTCTTGCGCTCGAGGCGCCCGAGCCGCTTCAAGAGCGGGATGCGCCCGACGCCGAGCGCCTCCCCGACGAGGAGGGGGTCGAACTCGTCGCCGCAGCACGAGGCGACGTCGAGCAGGTCCTTGTCCTCCTCCTCGAGGCCCGCGAGCCGCGCCTGGACGAGGTCGCGCACGGTGGACGGGATCTCGATCTCGCGGATCGCCTGCGTGCGCACCCAGCTGCCGTCCTCCGTCTTCGTCAGGCGGCCCGACTCGCGCAGCGCGCGCAGGATCTCGAAGACGAAGAACGGGTTCCCGTCCGACTTCGCGCCGACGCGGAAGCCGAGGTCCTCGGCGAGCCGCTCCGAGCGCAGGGCCTCGGTCAGGAGCGCGGCGAGGTCCTTCGGGCCCAGGCGGCCGAGGGCGACCCGGCGCGCGACGGGGTTGCGGTCGAGCGCCCCCGCGAACGTGTCGGGCAGGCCCGGACGCGTGGTGCCGACGAGCGCGAGGTGGCGCGACGGGGTCGCGAGCGCGAGCGACAGGAAGAGGGCCAGGCCGTCCTCGGGCGCGTTGTGCAGGTCCTCGACGAGGACGATCGTGGGATGGCCTTCGGAGAGGGCCCGCGCGGCGTGGACGAAGGCCGACTGGATC
Source organism: Planctomycetia bacterium (assembly GCA_043736435.1). Taxonomy (GTDB): domain Bacteria; phylum Planctomycetota; class PLA2; order PLA2; family JAEUHO01; genus JAYTCP01. The sequence goes on from JAYTCP010000577.1 coordinate 6,546, forward strand.
GCGTCCTTCGAAAGGGGCTCGAGGCCCGCCGGCGGGGCGTCGCCGCGCAGGAGGGCCGCGAAGCCCGGCACGAGGAGGGGCGCCGCGGCGAGGAGGGGCCGGACGCGCTCGTCCCGCGCGTCGCCGCCGAGGTGCGCGCGCAGCGCGCCCGCGAGCGCCCCCGGGCCCGTGGCGACGCCGCCGCCGGGATGGCCCCCGACGAGCACGTGCACCGCGTCCGGAGCCCGTGCGAGCTCGTCGAGCCACTCGTCGACGAGGCGCGTCTTGCCGATGCCGGCCTCCCCCTCGAGCAGGACCACGGCGCCCTCGCCCGCGCGTGCGCGGGCCACGGCCTGCCGCAGGACCTCCATCTCGGCGACGCGGCCGTGCATCGCCGACTCCCGCGGCGCGCGCGGGCGGCGCGCCGGACGGCGGACCCCCTCGACGACCCGGATGGGCCGCGAGGCCCACCACGACGACGCCTCGCCCTCGGCGAGCACCTCCGCGAGGGTCGCCGCGTCCTGGAAGCGGTGCGCCGGATCCTTCTCGAGGAGGGTACGCAGCACCTCGTCGAAGAAGGCCGAGATCGGCGGGTGCACCTCCGACGCCCTGCGAGGCACGTCCTGGATCTGGCGCCGCATCACGATGCGCAGGTCGTCGGACGCGAACGGGTGCCGCCCCGTCGCGAGCTCGTAGAGCGAGAGGCCGAGCGCGTAGAGGTCGGCACGCCCGTC
>JAYTCP010000578.1:0-2228 GCA_043736435.1 Planctomycetia bacterium
CCCATGCGCAACCCCCGATGACGGTCGCCCTCCCCGGGGCCCGCGAGCGCGTCGACCACGGCCTTGCGGACGCCGGCCTCGGCAAGGTCCGGGCACGCCTTGACGAAGCCGCCGTCGGGCAGCTTCGCGAAGCTGCCGTCGGGGAGCTGGACTCTCGCGTCGAAGAGCTGGACCGTCGAGCGCAGGATGAGCCATCGCGTGTAGGGCTCGGGCTCCGTGGCCGAGAGGGAGATCAGGGAGGGTCCCGACGCGCAGTCCTTCAACCAGGCGAGCTTCGCCGCGGCCGCGGCGCGCGCGGCGGCGGCACCGGTGGCCTCGGACGGGGCGAGCGCCGTGCGCACGGCCGTGAGGAGCTCCGGGGGCAGCGGCTGGTCGGGCGGGAAGACGCGGCCGATCATCTCGATCCCGCGCGCACGGCTCGGGCTCCTCGGGTCCGCGATCCACTCGACGATCGTCTTCGCCACGCCGTACGCCGGGTTCTCGACGTACTCGCTCTGGAAGTGCCGCTGGTTCCCGAGGGCCGCCATGGCGACGGCGCGGACGTCGAGGCGCGGGTCGCGCAACCCCGCCTCGACCACCGCGATGCGATTCTTGGCCATCAGGAGGTTCGCGCACGCGAGCCGGACCACGTCGCCCTTGTCCGCGTCCCGCATCCCGGCCTCGAGCCTCGACAGGACCGCGGGGTCCTCCTCCCTCTTCAGCTTGTCGTAGTACTCCCTGCGGTCGGCCCCGTTCACCCACATCGACCAGAGGACGAGGGGCTTCCGGAAGTACCAGCCCAGGCCGAGCACGACCGCCGCGGCCAGCAGGACGAGCACCCGCCTGCTGGGACCCCTCGGCGCGCGGGCGGCATGGGGGCTGTCGGGAGTGGCACGCTCGGTCGTCATGGACGGGGTTCCTGCCGGGATCGGAGTTCGGGTAGGAATACCCCAAAGGCCGTGCCCGGGGGTCGATCGCTCCGGGGGCTACGCAAACTCGATGCCCGTGGAGCCTTCCGGCCGTGGCCGATTCCCCCCCGCCGCCCTCCCCCACCGGCCCCCGGGAGCTCGTCCTCCCGGCCGAGGCTCGGGGCCTCCGCCTCGACAAGGCGCTGGCCGAGCGTTTCCCCGAGCATTCCCGCACGGTGGTCTCGGGCTGGATCGACGACGGCCGGGTCACGGTGGACGGACGCGCGGTCCCGGGGAAGACGAAGATGTCGGGCGGCGAGCGGGTCCGGGTCGACGTCCCTGCCCCGCGTTCGACCGAGCTGGTCCCCGAGGCGAGGGAGCTCGCCGTGCTCTACGAGGACGAGGCCCTGCTCGTGCTCGACAAGCCCTCGGGCCTGACGGTGCACCCGGGCAGCGGCCGGCAGGACGGCACGCTCGCGAACGCCCTCGTCCACCACCTGCGCAACCTCCCCACCGTCGGGGGCGCGGACCGTCCCGGCATCGTCCACCGCCTCGACAAGGACACGAGCGGCGTGATGCTGATCGCAAAGACGGAGCCCGTGCACCGCGCGCTCTCCCGCTCGTTCGCGGCACGCGAGGTGCACAAGGATTACCTCGCGGTGGTCCACGGCTGGGTCGAAGCCGAGCGGGGCCGCATCGACCTCCCCCTCGGACGATCGTCCGCCGGCCGCACGCGCATGGCGATCCGCGTCGAGGGCGGGCGCGCCGCCGTGACCGACTGGACGATCGAGGAGCGCCTGCCCCGGCACACGCTCGTCCGCTGCTTCCCGGTCACGGGGCGCACGCACCAGCTCCGCGTCCACTGGCGGTCTCAGGAGCATCCGATCGTGGGCGACCCGCTCTACGGGTGGAAGTCGTCGCCGGGCGAGGAGCTGACCACGCGCCTCCTCCTCCACGCGCACCGCATCACCCTGGCGCATCCGGTCACGGGCACGCCCATGACCCACGAGGCCCCGCCGCCCCAGGAATTCCTCGCCGCGCTCGCGGCCCTGCGCGCGATGCCGGCCCCGCCGCGGGCGCGGGGCCGGGCTTGAGAGGCGCCGACGGCGCTACTTCGCCTTCTTGAGCGTGTCGACCATCATCTCGTGGCCGCCCATCGAGATGCGGGACTCCCACCCGTCGGCGGTCTTGACGATCTTGACCTCCATGGGTCCCATGGGGGAGTCGCCCGTGAGGACGCACCCCTTCTCGTCCATCGGACCGGTGAGCTTCATGGGCTCGGCGATCATGTTGTCGAGCCACCAGCAGGTGCAGGTCTTGCCGTCGTCGGAGAGCTTGTAG
>JAYTCP010000579.1:0-1813 GCA_043736435.1 Planctomycetia bacterium
CGGGCTCTTCCTCGAGAAGATCGAGCCGGTCCTCCAGCAGGTGTGCGCCCAGTGCCACGCGGGGAAGGGCAAGGGCCAGTTCGGGCTCATCGTGCACGCGCAAGGGGCGCCGTTCCCCGATGCCGAGCATCGCGTGAACTACGCGACCGTCCTGAAGCTCCTCACGCCGGGCAAGCCCGACGCGTCGAAGTTCCTGCTGAAGCCGCTCGCCAAGCGCGACGGCGGCGTCAAGCACGAGGGCGGCGACCGCATCTTCAAGGGCACGCCGGCCTACCGCGCGTGGACGGACTTCATCAACGGCGTCAAGGGAGACATCCCCGCGCCCATGCCCGCCGTCGCCGCGGGCATGACCTCGGCGCCGGGCCAGCCCGATCTCGGCTACTTCATCGCGAACGTCGAGCCGGTGCTGCTCGGCGTCTGCTCCCAATGCCACGCCGGCAAGGGCAAGGGACAGTTCGCGGTCATCGTCCACACGGGAGGCACGCGCTTCCCCCTCGAGGACCACCGCAAGAACTACGAGACCGTGCTGAGGCTCCTCGTGCCAGGCAAGCCCGAGCAGTCGAAGTTCCTGCTCAAGCCGCTGGCGAAGCGCGACGGCGGCATCAAGCACGAGGGGGGAGACCGGTTCTCGAAGGGCGACGCCACGCACGCGAGGTGGCTCGACTTCATCAACGGCGTGAAGGGCCCGCCCGTCCCCGACGATGCGCCGCCCGAGCCCGAGGCGCCCAGCGCGGACGAGAAGGGGCTCGTGCTCGAGGCGGAGGCGGCCGTCCTGTCGGGCGACGCCGCGGCGGGCAAGCGCGAAGGGGTCGCGACCCCCGTCGTCCTGCCGGGCGCCGGCGGCGGCCGCGCGACCGTGAAGTTCCGCGCGTCGCGCACCGGCGAGTACCTCGTGACGTTTCGGGCGTTCCCCGCACCCGGCGGGCGCGGCCTGCGTATGCGCATCGACGGCGGCGAGGCCCTCGACGTCGCGGTGCCGGAACGTTTACAGAGTGGGGGTTCGGGGGCTGGGGGTCCTGGAGCTGGGGCTGCCGTCGAGGTGGGGCCGAAGATCCCGCTCGACGGGGCGCGCCCCCTCGACGGGCGGCTCGGACGCCTCGTGCCCAAGGACGGGGTCCTCGAGATGGACGGCCGGGACGGGACCGCGCGGTTCCTCTCGCCCGCCGACCTGCCGCACTCGAAGGTCGAGGCGACGTTCACGCTGCCGGCGGCCGACGACCCGGGCCGCGACGACGCCTGGCTGCTCTTCGACTGCCTCGACCGCGAGAACGGCAAGTTCTTCGGGCTCTACGACGCCGGCCGCAAGGTCGTCATGGGCGTCCTCGAGGCGGGCCGCCCGCGCATCGTGAAGTCGATTCCCCGACAGGCCGTCGCCGACTCGACGGCGCCCGTGAAGCTCACCGTCGACCTGACCGACGGCATCGCCATCGGCCGCATCGACGGCAAGCCGCTGCTCTACGTCAACTTCGACCGCGGGCTCGGGGCCGCGCGCTTCGGCGCCATGACCCACGGGCGCGCGTCGCTGACCGACATGGCGGCGTTCCGCGGCGCGGACGAGGTGCACCGCATGAAGCTCGGCGAGGGCGGCATCATGAGCCTCCGTCGCGGCGAGCACACGATCGTCGTCGAGCTCCTGCCCGGCGGCGCCGCCCTCGACGCCATCGTCGTGAAGGAAGTGACGCCGTAGCCAGGTGGCCCCACGCTTTGCGCCCCCGCACCGTCCATCCCCGCACCGTCCATCCCCCCGCGCCCCCCACATTCCCAGATCCCTTCCCGCCTACGCAGGTGCCCGGCCCGGCCGGGCGTTGGAGTG
>JAYTCP010000580.1:0-2802 GCA_043736435.1 Planctomycetia bacterium
ACGCGGGTGATCTGGAGGTCCTCGGAGTTGATCTCGCCGTCACTCGCGACGATGGCGAGGCTCGTCGCGTACGGCTTGACCCCCGCGGCCTGCGGCGTCGGCCGCGGGCGCTTGGGCGCGCCACCGAACGTCTCCGCGACGAGCTTCACGATCGTCGCCGGGTCCGCGTCCGCCACGACCATCAGGGTGGCGTTCGAGGCCGTGTACCAGGTCCCGTAGTAGTCGCGGAAGTCCTTCTCGTTCACGGAGTCGATGGTCTCGGGGGTCCCGATGGGCATCCGGGCACCGAGCAGGGAGCCCGGGGCGATGCGGTCCCGCACGTACTCGCCGATCCGCTGCCGGCCCGAGAGACGGGTGCGCCGTTCCTCCTGGATGATCTGCCGCTCGGACTCGATCTCCTTGGGCGCGAGCAGGAGCCGGTACATGACGTCCGCGAAGAACGTCAAACCCTTCGAGAGGGTCTCGGGCTTCACGTCGGGGAGCGAGAGCTGGTACGTGGTCTGGTCGAAGCTCGTGAAGGCGTTCTGGTCGCGCCCGAACGTCATGCCGAGCGACTGGAAGAAGGGGATGACCGACCCCGGCGGGAAGCTCGCCGACCCGTTGAAGGCCATGTGCTCGAGGTAGTGGGCGATGCCGCGCTGCCGGTCGGTCTCGTTGAGCGAGCCCGTGTGCATGTGCAGCCAGAGCACCGCCCGTCCGGGCGGCACGGCGTGCCGGCGGACGACGTACCTCAGGCCGTTCTCGAGCTCGCCGATGACGAGCGACGGGTCCGTCGGGAGCGCGTCGGCGCGGGCGTCGCGGCCGTGGGCGCACAGGGCGATCGCGCAGGCGAGAAGAAGCAACGCGCGGGTGAGCATGGGGCCGTCCAAGGAGGGGGCCGGTCGGCGCCGGCGAAAAGCGGACTGGTGCCGCGCACCGGGCGGGGCCCTCGGCACGCCTTCGGCGACGCGGCGCCGGTCGATCGATGCGTCGGGAGGATACCCCAATGGGGAGCTCCGTAACCTCCCGTCCCGAGGTCCGGAGCCTCGCATCGCTTCCGACGCACCTTCCCCCCGGCGGGTACGCTCCGCTAGATTGGCGCCCGAGCGGTCCTCCTGCCGCGGATCCTCCGGAGCCCCCTCCCATGCCGACGACGCATCGTCTCCGCGGCGCGATCGCGTTCCTCGCGTGCGCGCTGCTCCTCGTCCCCGCGTGCGGGGGAGGAGAGCGGATCGTGGCTCCGACCATCACTGGCCCGTCCACCCCGTTGCAAAGCGGCACGCTGGGCGTCGCCTACGCGCTGTCGCTCGTGGCCTCGGGCACCGCTCCGACGTGGTCGGTCAGCGCCGGGGCCCTCACGCCGGGCCTCGCGCTCGATGCGACCGCTGGCGCCCTCACGGGCACGCCCACCCAGATGGGTACGTTCGCGTTCACGGTGACCGCGACGAACGGCGTGGGGGCGGACAGCCGCGACTACACGCACACCATCCACGGGCCGACCGCGGTGTCCGAGGCGGAGATCAACGACACGACCGCGACGGCCTCCGCCGCGGCGCTCGGTTTCCCGGCGCAGGGCTCCCTCGTCGCGGCGGGCGACGTGGACGTCTGGTCCGTGGCGCTCACGGCGGGCCAGGACGTCGAGATCGAGGTGCACGCGACCCGACGGGACCCGGTCGCCTGGAATGCGACCGGCAACCGGGTGATCGCCACCCTGCTGGCGCCCGACGAGACCTCGGTGCTCGCGACCACCGAGCCCGCCATCGGCGCCAGCCTCGACCAGGACATCGCGCGGTTCCGGGTCGCCTCGACGGGGATCCACTTCCTGGAGCTCCGGACGGCCGCCCCGACCGTGCCGGGCGGGCTGTACGCCTTCACGATCCGCGCGGTGACGCTCGTGAACCTCCAGTCGGAATCGGAGCCCAACGACACCGCGACGACGGCCACGTTCATCGTCCCTGGCACCGTCTTCGGGGTCCGCGCGTCCGGGGAGGACGACTTCTACGCCTTCACGGTGTCGGCGCCGACGATCGTCCGGTTCGAGACGTTCGCGTACCGGAACGGCGCGTTCGGGGCCGCGACCGGGCGCTTCGACCCGCTCCTCGATCTCCTCGACGAGACGGGCGTCCTCGTGCTCAAGACCCGGGACGACGGCATCTTCTTCGACACGGTCTTCGCCTACCAGCTCGACACGCCCGGGACGTACACGCTCCGGGTGAAGTCCTTCGGCGGCGCCGGCAACGCAGGAAGCTACTACCTTCGGTTCGACGCGCAGGCGGTCGGGGGCGGCTCGGAGGCCGAGCCCAATCAGCCGGCACCCAACCTCGGCACCCCGATCGCCGACGGCGGCATCCTCGCGGGAAGCGTCGTCGCGGGCGACGACGACTTCTTCGCCTTCCAGGGCAACGCGGGCGACGAGGTCTACGTGCAGCTGTTGGCGCGCGCGACCGACGTCCAGGGTGCGACGACGACCGTCGAGCCGGTCACGGCGATCGTGGCGCCGAACGGCGTCACCGTCGTGCCGTCGAGCGGCCCGGGCCCGTCCCAGCGGCTCCGACGGACGATCCTTACGACCACGGGCACGTTCTTCGTGCGCGTGTCCACGATCTCCGCCACGCCCATTCCCTACACCATGCGGCTGTCGATCCCGGAGACGTCCGCCTTCGAGGTGGAGGCGAACGACACGGTCGGGGCGGCGAACCCCATCCCCAACGGCGGGCGGATCTCCGGCAACGTCGACACGATCGGCGACGTCGACGTGTACTCCTTCCCGGCCGTCGCCGGCGAGCTGGTCGTGCTGTCCCTGCTCGGCAGCGTCGCCGACGC
>JAYTCP010000581.1:0-4898 GCA_043736435.1 Planctomycetia bacterium
ATGGTCCACGCGTCGTGCCGCAGGAGCGTGCCCGTCAGGGGCTCGTCCTCGATCGCACAGAGCAGCACGTACGTCGGGGCCGCGCCGCACACGTTGCGCCGGTCCCGTTCCGCCGCGAGGCCCTCGAACCACCCTTCGGCGTCCCGCGCGACGACGCGGTCGAGGAGCACGCGGTCGGCCGCGAGGACGGGCTCGAAGGCCGCGTCCGTGACCGGATCGTCGTCCCCGTACTTCGGCCCGACGTGGGCGAGGTCGACGCTCGCGACGATGCAGAGGCGCGGACCCATCTCCCGCGCGAGCTCACGCAGGGCCGCGACGAAGTCCGCGATCGCCGGATCGCTCCGCGGCGAGCGCTCGTCCTCGACGAAGCGGTGGATCCCTCCCGCGAGCACCGGCACGATGGACAGCCCCGGCCGCGCGCCGAGCACGTGCCGGAGCCACAGCGCCTGGAACTCGACGCTGTGCTCGTCGCGGTGCGCGAGCTCGTCCTCGAGCAGCTCCCCGCCGCCGCGGCGCGCGAGGCGATCGACGAGGTCCCGGTCGGTCGACACGCGGCCGAGCGGCGTGTCGAAGTCGAGGCGCGTGAGCGCGAACGGACGACGGATCGCCGCGTGGGCGGTCCCGATCACCACGAACGTGTCTGCCTCGGTCCGCGCGTACGCGCGCGCGGCGGCGCCGTGGCACGGGCCCCCGCCCCGCAGGTCGATGTGGGGCGCGAGAAGCGCGCGCACCGTCGCGGGGACCGGGGCGGTGCCCGCCGATGCCACGTGGGCGTCGAGCCAGGGGCCGCAGGCCGCGGGCTCCTCGGGATAGCTCGAGCCCGCGCACGCGGCGGGACGCGCCGGCAGCGCCCGCCACGAGGCGAGCCCCGCCGTCCGCGCGCGCTCGGCCGTCCTGCCCTCGAGCAGGAGGTGGCGGTCGAGCTCGCCGAGGATCGGCGCCAGGTCCTCGGGCGTCGCCGTCTGCCCCGTGCGCTCCGTGAAGGCCGTCGCCACCTCGGCGCGCGTCCGGGTGCCGTCGAGCAGGGACATCAGCACGGCGACGGGAGCCGAGACGACGACCTCGCCCTCGAACAGCCCCTCCGGGTCCCGCAGGGCCCACTTCGGGGCGGCGCCCTTCCCCATGGGCCCTCCCGTGAGCGGGCGCAGGCGCGGTCGGTCCGTGTCCATGGGAGGTCCTCGCAGGGCGGCCCCGCCTCCGGGGATTCGTCGCCGCCCTCCTGCTCGCACCCTACACTGCCGCCCGGCCCCGAGGTCGGCGCGACGCGAGCGTCCCGTCCGAGCCGGGCCGGATGTCGTTGTCCCTGTCCATGGTCCCTGTCCATGTCTCTTCATTCGATGTAGGAGCGGTGCCGCAATGGAAGATTCGAAGGCTCATGTCGCGTTGCTGATCGACTTCGACGGAATGGCCCGGGCCGGCGTCTCGACCCCGGCCGCCGAGCTGGCGATCGCGCTGCGGAGGTACGCCGCCGGCGTCGGGCGCGTCGCGCTCGCGCGGGGCTACGCCGATTGGAGCCGGCGCGCCGAGGATGCCCGCGCCGTGGACGCCGTCCAGGTGGTGCCCGTGCTCTGCCACGCCGGCCCCGCGGGCGAGGATCGCGCGCTCGTCCGGCTCGTGGTGGACGCACTCGAGGCCCTGTACGCGGGCGGCGAGCCCGACGCCTACGTCCTCGCGACCGCAGACACGCGCCTGCTGCCCCTGGTCCGCGCGCTGCGCGGCGACGGATGCGACCTGCTCGTCGTGCACCCCTCCGCGATCTCCTGCGACGAGCTGAAGGGCGAGGCCGACGTCACCGCGACGCTCGAGGAGGTCCTCGCCGGCGCTGTCGGCCCCGCCTCGACGCCGCGCGTGCCCGAGGAGGAAGAGGTGGAGGAGCCCCAGGCGCCTCCGCCCCCCGTCCCCCCCCGCGCCGCCTACGGCGCGCCCCGCGGCTTCGAGGGCGGCCGCGGCCCGGGCCGCGGCTTCGGCCCCGGCGGGCCCCCCGACGGCCGCGGCGGTCGTCCCGAACGCGGCGGCTTCGGCGATCGCCAGGACCGCCCGTCGTTCGGCGACCGCCCCGACCGCGGGGGCTTCGGCGAGGGTCCGCCGCCCCGTCCGGGCTTCGGCGACCGTCCTCCCCGCCCCGGCTTCGCCGATCGCGCGCCGCGTCCGGGTCCGGTCCCGCCCCGCGGCGGCACGGGGTCGGACTTCACGAAGTACGACTGGACCGGCTTCATCCACCTCATCGACGAGCTCGAGCACCGGCTCCCGTTCGTGGGGGTGCGCTACCTCGTGAACAAGGTCCTCGGACCCCGCAACTGCGGCCTCGACGACCCGCGGCTCAAGCGCGACCTCATCAACCGCGCGGTGGACGAGGGCCTCGTCGCGATGTTCGAGGTCGGCAACGTCGACGACCGCCGCGACCCCGTCACCGCCTGCCGCCTCGACCGCAAGAACCCCGCGGTGATCGCGGTCCTCGGCGGCGAGACCGCCACGCCGACCGTGCGCGAGACCCGCGACGACGGCCCGCGCGACGACGGCGACGACGGCGTCGAGCCCGATGCCCCCGACGTCGCGGATGCCCCCGAAGCCCCGGACCCGGACGACGCCGACTGATCTCAAGGGAGTGATCCCCATGCGCCTTCGCCTCACGCTCGCCGCGCTCCTGCTCACGACCGGCTGCGCGACCGACCGGTACGGTCGCGGAGCGTGCTGTCCGTGCCCGTGCCCGTGTCCCGCCGAGGACGCGGCTCCCGGGGTCGCGACCGCGACCGCCACCGTGACGGTGGCCGCGGTCCCGACGCCCCCGCCCCCGAAGCCGACCGCGATGGCGCCGCTCGGCGCGATCGTCGGGATGCGCTCGGGCACGGTGGTCCCCTTCGACGCCATGGTCGACCGGCTTCTCACGGCGAACGTCGTCTATGTGGGCGAGTCCCACGACCAGCAGCTCCACCACGCCTTCCAGGCGAAGGTGCTCGAGGCGGTCGTCGCGCGCGCGAAGGGCCCGGTCGCCCTGGGCCTCGAGATGTTCTTCGTGCCCTTCCAGGCCGCGCTCGACGCCTACGTGAAGGGCGAGATCGACGAGAAGGCGATGCTCGAACGCACCGAGTGGAAGACGCGCTGGGGCTTCGGCTGGGAGATGTACGCGCCGATGCTCCGGCTGTGCCGCGAGAGGCGCATCCCCGTGGTCGCCCTGAACGCGCCCAAGGAGATCACGCGCACGGTCTCGAGGACGGGCCTCGACTCCCTGACGCCCCAGCAGCGCGCGACGCTGCCGACGCTTCACACGCAGGACGCGGCGCACCGCGCGTTCGTCAAGGAGGCGTTCGGCGCACACGGCGCGGACATGCCTGCCGAGAAATTCGAGCGCTTCTACGTCGCGATGGTCATCTGGGACGAGGTGATGTCGTCCTCGGTCGCCTCGTGGCTCCTGAAGGCCGGTCCCGGGGCCGTCATGGTGGTCGTCGCGGGCAACGGGCACGTCGAGAACCGTTGGGGCGTCCCCGACCGCGCGCAGCGCAAGACGAAGCTCCCGTACAAGGTCATCGTCCAGGAGGTGGGGGGCAAGGGGGAGGAGGAACGCACCGAGCTCGACCCGATGCGCGCCGACTTCGTCGTGCGCTGGGCGGAGTCCGCGCCGCCGAAACCGAAGCACCCGCCGATACCCGCGGCCCCGAAGGAGCCGGCGAAGGACGTGCCCGCTCCGGATGCGCCGGCCGCCCCCGAAAAGGCGCCGGAGAAGCCCGCGGAGAAGGCGCCGGAGTAGAGGGGGAGAGACGCCACCCTCGGTGCACCTCCCCCGCGGACGAGTTCGTGGCCCAGATGTCCGTCGACACCACCTCGAACGAGTTCGTCGCGTGCCACGACGGCCTCCGCATCTACGTCGCCTGGGCCGAGCGCTCGAACGTGGTCCCTGACGCCGTCTTCTTCGCCCGCTCGCTGGACGGCGGGGTCACGTGGCTCCCAACCCCCGTCCAGGTGAGCGATCCGGCGGCCGACGCCAGCTCGGTCGCGATCGACTGTGACGGCGACCGCGTCTACCTCGCCTAGCGCGCGATCGAGTCCGGCCAGTCTCAGATCCGGCTCGACCGATCCCTGGACGCGGGGACCACGTTCCTCGCCGCCGACACGCCGGTCGGCGCCGCCACGACGGCCGTCCAGGGCGCAACGAGAGTCTGCTGCGACGGACTGACCGTGCATGTGGCCTGGGAGGACCGGCGCGACGGCGCGGATGACGTCCGCTACAACCGTTCGCTCGACGGAGGCTTGACCTACGGCGCGACCGACAAGCGCATCGACACCGACGCACCGGGCGCGGCCCTGTCCGCCGCTCCGGCCATCGTGCTCGAAGGCGGAGTGCTCCACGTGGTCTGGGGGGACCTCCGCGGAGGCACGGCGGGGATCCGGTACAGCCGCAGCGCCGATTCGGGCGCGACCTTCCTGGTGCAGGACGTGCCCGTCAGCGACGGTCCGCCCGGCGCGAACGTCCTGACCCGCCTCTCGCTCGCGGTCTCGGGCGATGCTGTCGTGGCGTGCTGACAGGAGGACCGACTGCCCAGCGACGAAGACGACATCTTCGTGGCGGTGTCCACCGACGGTGGGGACGGCTTCGTGGAGAGGCGAGTGGACACGGATGCTCCCGGCGCCGCGCTCTCGTTCGCGCCGCGCGTGGCGCTCGAGCCCGGTCGGCTGGTCGTGCTGTGGGTGGACACCCGCAACGGCGATGCCGAGATCCGTGTGAACCGCACCGCGGACTGACCCGCTCCGCATCCCCGGCCCGGGCTACGTGACGCGGTCCTTGAACTCCATCGTCTCGGAGTCGATCTCGACCCTGTCTCCGGGATTCACGTTCGTGCCGACCCGCACCTTGATCCCGTTGTCGAGCGTCGCTTCCTTGAGGCCGCTCGACTGCCCCTTCA
>JAYTCP010000582.1:0-3411 GCA_043736435.1 Planctomycetia bacterium
ACTTTGATCTGAGAAATGTTAGGCTGGGCATTGTCGGCGGGCCGCGTGATCGCCTCGATCTCGAGCTCGGCCAGCCGCGACGGAGCCGTCCGACTACGACGCCGCCTTCGGCAAGATCGCGGAGCTCGTGAAGACGCAGGGCGCGGACGCGCCCGTCGTCCTCGGCGCGGAGGGCGTCCTGCGCTACCGTCACGGCGACTTCGCGCGCGCGGTGGAGCTCCTCGGGCCGCTCCTCGCCCGCTACCCGGTGGACGAGGAGACGGCGGGGATCCAACGCTTCGCGCGCCTCTACGGCCCGCTCTGGCCCGAGGAGGAGGCGTCCCGGAAGGCCGACGCCGCCAAGGGTGACCTGCCGCGCGTCCGCCTCGTGACGAGCCGCGGCCCCGTCCTGCTCGAGCTCTTCGAGGACGAGACGCCGAACACGGTCCGCAACTTCCTCTGGCTCGCGGCGGCCAAGGCCTACGACGGCACGACGTTCCACCGGGTGGAGCCCTTCTTCATGTGCCAGGGCGGCGACCCGTTCTCGCGGACGGCCGACCCGCGGGTGGGCGCCGGCGGCCCCGGGTACGCCATCCGGACCGAGCCGGGGAAGCGCCGGCCTTTCCGCGGCATGGTCGCCATGGCGAACGCGGGCCCCGACACCGAGGGGAGCCAGTTCTTCGTCACCACGGGCACCTCCGCGCACCTCGAGGGCAGGTTCAGCGTCTTCGGGCGCGTGCTCGAGGGGCAGGACGTGGTGGACCGCATCGTCAAGGGCGACCGGATCGAGGCGGTCGACGTCGTGCGCAAGCGCGAGCACGCGTACCGCCCGACCACCGTGGCGGGCACCCCGGCGCCGGAGCCCGCCCGGCCGAAGTGACGGGGGCGCCCCGCCCGACGGGCCGCCCCGTGCGATTGACGCTCCTCCCGCACGATGCGATAACGCGACGCGCGCGAAGCGAGAGGTCCGCGGGCGCACGTCCGCGGCTCCCGCCCCGCTTCCCCCGGAGACGACCGCATTGTCCTTCACCACCCGTGACGCCATCCGACTCTACGGGATCGACTCCTGGGGGGCCGGCTACTTCGACGTCAACGAGAAGGGCCACCTGACGGTCCGGCCGGGCCGCGACGGGCGCAGCCTCGACCTCTACGAGCTCGTCGGCCGTCTCCTCAAGCGCAAGGTGCGGTCGCCGATGCTGCTGCGCTTCCCGCAGATCCTGCGCAACCGCGTCGAGGAGCTCTTCGGGGCGTTCCAGAAGTCGATCTCCGAGTACTCCTACGCGAACCGCTACCTCGGCGTGTTCCCCGTCAAGGTGAACCAGAAGCGCGAGGTCGTCGACGAGCTGGTGGACGCGGGCCGCGACATGGGGATGGGCCTCGAGGCCGGCAGCAAGGGCGAGCTCGCCATCGCCCTGTCCCACAAGCTCCACCCCGACGCCCTGATCATCTGCAACGGCTACAAGGACGCGCCCTACGTCCGCATGGCGCTCCGCGGCGTCGAGCTCGGCAAGCGCGTCTTCCTCATCGTCGAGAAGCCCCAGGAGATCGGGCTCATCCTCCGGGTGGCGAAGGAGATCGGCGTCGCGCCCCTGATCGGGATGCGCATCCGCCTCCACGCCCGCGGGTCGGGCAAGTGGGAGAAGTCGGGCGGGCAGGCCGCCAAGTTCGGCCTCACGACCCAGGAGGTCCTCGCGGCCGTCGAGGAGCTCAAGCGGGGCGACGCCCTCGCGTCGTTCCGCCTCCTCCACTTCCACGTGGGCAGCCAGATCCCCGAGATCAAGCGGATCAAGAACGCGATCAAGGAGGGTGCGCGCGTCTACGCGAAGCTGCGCGCCGCCGGCGCCCCGCTCGAGATCCTCGACGTGGGCGGCGGCCTCGGCGTCGACTACGACGGCAGCAAGACGTCCTACGACGCGTCGATGAACTACACGCTGCAGGAGTACGCGAACGACGTCGTCTACATCCTGCGCGAGATCTGCGGCACGGAGGGCGTGCCCGAGCCCGTCATCGTCTCCGAGTCGGGCCGTGCGCTCGTCGCCTACCACTCGCTGCTGGTCTGCGAGGTGCGCGGCCAGAACTCCACCGTCACCAGCGCCGCCGACCTCATGGTCCCGCAGGACGTCCACGACGTGCTGCGCGAGATGAAGGACATCCTCGACGGGATGACCCGGAAGAACCACCGCGAGTACTTCCACGACGCCCTCGAGAAGCGCGAGGAGCTGTACGGGCTCTTCGACCTCGGCTACCTCTCCATGCGCGAGCGCGCGCTGGGCGAGCGGCTCTTCGACGCGATCAGCCGCACGGCGGTCCGGTTCGCGAAGGAGGACCGCTTCATCCCCGAGGAGTTCGAGGACCTCGACAAGAAGCTGGTGACGAAGTACATCGCCAACTTCTCGGTCTTCCAGTCGATCCCCGACTCGTGGGCCCTCGACCAGCTCTTCCCGGTGGTGCCGATCCACCGCCTGGGCGAGGAGCCGACGTCACGCGCCACCCTGTGCGACGTCACGTGCGACAGCGACGGCGAGATCGACCGCTTCGTCGACATGCGCGACGTGAAGGACGCCCTCGAGCTCCACGAGCTCGACGGGAAGCCCTACTACGTGGCGATCCTCCTGATCGGGGCCTACCAGGACGTGCTGGGCGACTACCACAACCTGTTCGGCATCGTGGACGAGGCGCACATCGTCGTGGGGTCGGGCAAGCGCGGCTCGAAGGTGCTCGCGATCCAGCCCGGCGACCGCGCGAAGGACGTGCTGCGCCTCTTCTCCTACGAGGCCGACGACATGATCGCCGCCATCGACTCCCAGGCGAAGGCCGCCGTCCGCGGGAAGAAGCTCACCAAGGCCCAGGCCACGGCCGTCGTCGACGAGTACCGCGAGGCATTGGATGCCTATACGTACCTCGACTTCTCCGAGGAGTGAGAGGGCGACCGCGACGGACGGAGGGCGACCGCGGCCGTCGGATGCCGGGGTTCGCCGCGGGCGAGGGGCGCGCAGCGCGGCCCTGGCCCGCCCTCCTCCTCCTCGTCAAGCCTCGTCGTCGTCGGGAGACTCGTCGACGGGTCTGCAGGACCCGCCCTCCTCGTCTCGGCTCCCGCGGCATGCGACGGAACGCGGTCGATGGCGAAGGTGCGATCCTGCCGTGTGAGGCCCAGAGCCGGAGACGGACCGGCTCTACCTCGTGCCCGTGGCGGGCGGCTTCTTCAGGGTGAGGAGATGGCCGAGCTTCTCGGCCTTCGTGCGGAGGTAGCGCTCGTTGTCGGCGTTCGGGACGGTCTCGAGGGCGAGCCGCTCCACGATCTCGAGGCCGTAGCCCGCCATGGAGAGGTACTTCGTCGGGTTGTTCGTGAGCAGGCGCAGCTCGGTGACTCCCAGGTCGAGGAGCACCGCGGCCCCTGCCGCGTACTCGCGGGCGTCGATCGGCAGTCCCAGC
>JAYTCP010000583.1:0-1749 GCA_043736435.1 Planctomycetia bacterium
ACCCATTCGGGCCCAAGATCCGCGCGTTCAGCTACGCCGACCTGGTGATGGACGCCGGCGAAGTCGACGGCGCCGTCGCGGCCCTGCGGCTGATCGCCGAGGAGCCGGGGACCACGAACGGGCAGGCGATCCGCCTGTGAGGCGGGGGCGGGGAAGGCCCCGGCGATCCCCGCCCCGCCCACGCCGTCCGACGCGCTACCGGTAGACGCGGAGCAGCTTCAGGAGGAGCAGCAGGATCACGGCACCGAGGATGGCCGAGAGGATCATGCCGAGCTGCCCGGCGCCGAGGTTCAGGCCGAGCTTGGGGAACAGCCACCCGGCGAGCATCGCGCCGACGATCCCGACGACGATGTTCGCGATGAGCCCCATCTGGGCGTTCGTCCGCATGAGGATGCTCGCGATCCACCCGCAGATCCCGCCCACGGCGAGGAAGATCAACCAGTCGACGAGGGTCCTGCCGCCGTCGTCGACCGCCAGAATCAGATCCATCATCAGCCACCTCCGGTTCGGGGGACGAGCCGCCGGGCGTGTACTCTGACAGGGTCCCACCCGGAGCGCAACCGGGGGCCAAGGCGACCGGACGAGTCGGGCTCCCCCGCGCCGCGCCCGCCGCGCTCCCGTGGGTCACGGACCCGCGGGCGGCTCCCACGGCGGGGCCACGAGGCGGCGGCGACCGTCCGGCGAGCGCGTGACGTAGGCGTCGGCCGCGTCGAAGTCGCGGTCCCAGAGCTTGCAGGTGACCTGCTTGTGCTTCTGGTCGAGCCCCTCGCAGTAGTTGGTGAACTCGCATCGACGGACCTGCGCGCCGAGGCCCAGGCGCACCTTCTCGAACCAGTCGGGGTCGGCGAGCGACTGGCGCGCGGACGCGACGACGTCGGCGTCGCCCGCGAGGAGGGCGGCCTCGGCCTGCTCGAACGTGGCGAAGCCGCCGGCGGCGACGACGGGCGTCGCGAAGCCCGCGGCGTTCACGGCGCGCTTGATCGCGGCGGCGAGCGGCAGATTGCGCCCGAACGGCCCGCGCGCGTCGGACCGCACCGTGGGCATGCACTCCTGGCCGCTCGGCCCGGTGTAGGGGTAGATCGCCTCCCCCACCGCCGGTTGGCGCGCGTCCTCGAACTTGCCGCCCTTGCTGATCGACAGCCAGTCGAGGCGGGCGCGCGCGAGGGCGACGCCGATCTGCGTCGCCTCGTCGAGGTGGGTGCCGCCCTCGATGACCTCGTCGCCGAGGAATCGCACGCCCACGGGGTACTCGCCCATGCGGGCCCGTACCGCGGCGGCCACCTCGAGGGGCAGGCGCAGTCTTCCCTCGAGCGAGCCCCCATACCCGTCCGTCCGCGTGTTCCTGCGCGAGAGGAACGACGCCATCGTGTACGCGTGGGCGTAGTGGAGCTCGACGCCGTGGAAGCCCGCCCGCCGCGCGCGGTCGGCGGCGTCGGCGAAGAGGCCGGGCAGCGTCCTCGGCAGGTCGCGCACGTGGGGCAGGTGCACGTCGGTCACGCGCTCGCGGTGCCCGCGGTCGAGCGCCTCGAGCTCGCGCACGTCGAGGATCGCCTCGTGGGACGCGCGGTCGGCGGCGAGGAGCCTCTCCCGCACGGCGGCCTCGGGGGCCGCGACCAATCCGGGATCGCCCAGCACGTCCGCCGCCCGCCGCCGCAGCGCGTCGCCGATGGCGAGGAAGCGGCCGAAGAAGGCCTCCGCCGTCGGCCGTCGTCGGATGCCGAGGAAGTCGATGACCTGGACGAAGAGCCG
>JAYTCP010000584.1:0-2570 GCA_043736435.1 Planctomycetia bacterium
GAGGCGACGAGCGCCGTCACGTCGTGGACGGCTCCGACGAGGACGACCCCGAACCCGATCCAGAGGATGCACGGCACCCAGCCCCAGGTGAGGCAGGCCTGGATGGGCCCCACGATGGGCCCGGCGGCCGCGATGGCGCTGAAGTGCTGGCCCAGCAGGTAGAAGGGGCCGGCGGGGACGAAGTCGACGCCGTCGGCCCGGGCGACCGCGGGGGTGGTCCTGCCGTCGCTTAGGGAGTACTGCCGGGCGATGAATCGGCCGTAGACCGTGTAGCCGAACGTCAGGACCCCCAGCACGAGGACGGCGAGCACGGGGAGGCTCATGATGGGGCGGGAACCTACCGGAAAGGGGCGCACGCCGCACGGGGAGGGGGGGCGGGCCGTCCCCCCCCCCCCGCGCCCGGTGCATTTCGGGGGGGATCCCCCCGCGCCCCATTCACTTCGGGGGGGATCCCCCCGCGCCCCCCTGATCCGTGGACCCGGCCGGCCCCCGGGGACCGTTCCGCGGCCGGGCCACGACGTATACTCCGGGCGTGGTGCCCCCGGTCCACCGTCCGCGCGCCAGCCTGCGGACCGCCCTGCTCGTGGGGGTGGCCTTCGCGGTGTCCCTCTCCCTGTCCGGCGGCCCCCCCCCGGCCGCGGCCCACGTGGTCACGACGAAGGACGGGAAGTCGTACGAGGGCAGGGTCCTCGTCGACGACGCCGGGAAGGTCGTGATCGAGACGACGTTTAACGGCACGAAGGAGCTTCCGAAGGCCGAAGTCGCCAAGGTGGACACGACGGTTCCCCCCCTGCGGGAGCAACTGGCGTTCCGCCTCGGCCAGGCGAAGGACGTCCCGGGCCTCTCCGACCTCGCCACATGGGCCAAGGCGAAGGGGTTCAAGCCCGAGGTCGAGCTCGTTTGGAGCAAGGTGCTCGAGCTCGACCCCCAGAACGTGAAGGCGCACAAGGCCCTCGGCCACGTCCGCGTCGGGGCCGGCTGGCTGACGCCCGAGGAGAAGGCGGCCGCCGACAAGGCCGCGGCCGACGCCGCCCAGCGGGCGAAGGGGCTCGTCGAGCACGAGGGCCGGTGGGTGACGCCGCAGGAGAAGGACGCCCTCGGGAAGGGCCTGATGAAGGACGGCGACGCGTGGGTCTCCGAGGACGAGTGGCACCGGCGCCGCGGCGAGCGGAAGGTCGGCGACGCCTGGGTGCGGGTGGGCGAGGCCGAGGGCAAGGTGCGCTCGGCCGCGATCGCGAAGGCGGTCGAGGCACCGCTCTCCTATCTCTGGGGCCCGCACGTCGATCTCTCCCACGAGCTCGATCCGGTGCAGGCCGAGGCCGTGCTGGCGGCCGCCGAACGGACCGCGACGGCGTTCGAGCGCCTGCTCGCGCCCGGCGCCGAGGACGGCCTGACCGGGATCCGGGTCGAGGTGGTCGCCTGCCACAAGGCCCCCGCGTACGCCCGGTACGCCGACAGCGTCGCCACGACCGAGGGCATCGCGAAGATGGCGGGCTTCGAGACGTGGTCCAAGACCGTCGCGCGGCAGCGGGCGTTCTGGTGGCCCCACCCGCGCGCCCTCCAGGGCCACTACCTCTTCCCGAACACGATGGAGGTCCTGACCAGCGGGGTCTGCCACGTGCTCGTCCAGAACCTGCTCAACCGCTACAAGTTCAACTGGCGCTTCAGCTCCGCCTGGCTCCAGCAGGGTCTCGCCTACCACCTCGAGATGGAGGCGGTGGGCCGCAGCGACACGTACGCCGTGGGGGCCTCCGGCGTCGCGGGCGGCGGCGATCCCGCCGCCTGGCAGGACAGCAAGCAGTGGAAGGCCCAGCTGAAGGCCCTCGTGCTCGGCAACCAGGACACGCCGTTCCCGCGCATCGCGGCATCGAAGCAGGACGGCTTGACGCTGCCCGACCTCGTCAAGGCCTGGAGCGTCGTGGACCTGCTCGTCAAGCTCGACCGCGCGAAGTTCAAGGCGTTCCTCGACGGCACGAAGGTGCGGGACAAGGTGGAGGAGGACGCGCTGAAGGACGCCTACGGCTTCGACTACCGCGCCCTCGAGACCCGCTGGCGGGCCTACGTCCAGGGAGGCTTCACCGCCCCGTGATCGCGCGCTCCCGATTCGCCGCGACCTTCGCTCCCGCCGTCCTGGCGTTCGGGGCCGTGGGAGGCGTCGCGCCCGCGCGGGCGGCCGAGGACCTCCAGCCGGCGCCGCCGCGCCTCTTCTTCGCCGAGCCCGACGCCGCGGTCCGGGCCGAGATCGAGGGGCTCGTCGACACGTCGTTCGCCGACGTCTCGAAGACGCCCGTCGCGCGGGACGTCTTCGTCCGGCGGTTCGGCGCATGGTCCGTCCCGACCATGGTGGCGCGGGTCCGGGGCGCGATGAACGAGACCGTGGTGTGGAACTGCGAGCTCACGCTCGGCTCGCTGCGCCGGACCCTCGGCCCGAGCCAGCACCTGTGGCCCGCGATCCGCCCCCTCCTCGAGCTCCTGCGGGCCGGGAGCGACCCCTACCGGCGTGCGTTCGCGGCGCTGGCGTTGGGCACGTTCTACGGACCCGACACCGTGCGGAGGGGGCCCGGCTCGAG
>JAYTCP010000585.1:0-1913 GCA_043736435.1 Planctomycetia bacterium
CGGGCTCTCCGACACGCTCTCGGGCCCGGGCTCGATCCACATGACCCAGGGCTCGGTGACCGACAGCACGCTGTTCTCCGCGCTCGCGGGTCAGTCCGCGGGCGGCGCGGGGCTCGGCATGCTCGTGAAGGCGGTGCCCTCGCTCGGCAACGGGCTCTCGCAGCTCGGCAAGTCCCTGATGTTCACCGAGCTCTCGAGCACGTTCCGCCTCGGCGGGCGCAAGATCACGCTCGATCCCGTGGTCCTCGTGTCCCCGTCGGTCACGCTGAAGTTCGGCGGCGTGGTCGGCTTCGACGGCACGATGGACCTCTCGATCCCGGTGGTGCTCGGCGGCGAGGTGGGCGCCCAGGTGGGGAAGGTCCTGCCCAACCGCACGATCCCCCTCCGCGTCCGGGGAAAGACCGGCGCGCTGTCGGTGACGCCCGACATCAAGCTCGAGTCGCTCGGGAAGGCCCTCCTCGAGGGCGCGGGCAAGGGGCTGCTCCCCGGCGGCGACGGGAAGGGCAAGGGCCTCCTCGACGGCCTCGAGGGACTCCTCCCCGGCGGCAAGAAGTAACGCGACCGCGGTCGTCGGCGGCCGGGGTTCGCGGGGACCGCGGTCGCGTGAGGCCTCGCTACTCCGCGGATTCGTCGGCGTCGCGCGCCATCTTCACGGCGCCGGCGCCGAGGGCGCGCAGGAGCCCCGCGAGGTGGGTGTGCGTGTCGTGGGTCTGCAGCGCGATCCGCACGTCGGCGCCCGCGGCGCGCGCGTGCGGACCGAGCGCCCAGTCGACGTCCTCATCCAGCGTCCAGGCCCACGCATGGGAATCGACCCCGAACGGCTCGAACAACGGCGGCATGGGGGACACCGACCCGTCCACGATCCACCCGAACCACCGATTGAGCGCCTCGGCGACGGCACGGGCCTTCTCGGGGGTGGCGAAGCGGCCGGCCACCTCGATCACGGGCGCAGGGTCGGGAGCCATGGACCCCATGCTACGCAGGCGGGGCCCGCTACGCGCGGCACGCCGCGGCGAGCACCACGCGGCGCGCCCCCGCCCGCAGGAGCGCGCGCGCGCACGCGGAGGCCGTGGCGCCCGTGGTCACCACGTCGTCCACGAGGACCACGCACCGTCCCGCCACGAGGGCGCGGCGCGCGGCGAACGCCCCGCGGGGATTGCGTCGCCGACCGGCCCGCGACAGCCCGCTCTGGGGCGCCGTGTCGCGCCGCCGCCGCAGCGCGCGGGCTCCGCGTCGGATGCCGGTGACGCGAGCGACGACCCGCGCCAGCTCGTCGGCCTGGTCGAAGCCGCGCTCCCGCAGGCGCGCGCGGGAGAGCGGGACGGGGACCAGGAGATCCCCTGGGCGACCTGCCTGCGCCACGGCGTCGGCGAGCAGGAGCCCCAGCGGGACGGCCGCCGGCGTGCGCCCCGCGAACTTGAGCGAGAGCACCAGGTCGCGCGAGACCCCGCGGTAGGCCAGAGGAGAGACGACGCCCTCGAAGTCGAAGGACTCGGTCCTGCAGCGCGAGCAGGGGTTCACCGCCGCGGCGAGACCCGCCTCCCTCCCGCAGCGGGGGCACGGGGCCACGAGGGTCGGCAGCGCGTCGGCGCAGCGGCCGCACAGGCCCGGCAAGGGCCCGTCCCACGCGGCGTCCTGGCACGCGAGGCAGCGCGGAGGCCAGAGCACGTCGATCGCCGAAGACGTGGCCGCGGCGATGGCGGCATGGAGGGCCGAGGCGAGGGCGGGGACGAGGCGGCGGGCGAGGCGCACGCCTCTTCTCTCGCGTGAGCCGCCCCCGAGGTGACGGTCGCGGGCGAGGTGCGGAAGTGTGTCTGAGAGAGTGTGAGTTTTTCGCCATCGGCAGCGTGCGGGCTGCTCGTCGAGTCCCGTGCCGCGCGGCTGCTCGCCAAGGTGTCAACGTTGGACACGAT
>JAYTCP010000586.1:0-5905 GCA_043736435.1 Planctomycetia bacterium
GACGCCTCGGGGTCGGACTCGAGAACGCACGCGCGCCCCCTTGAGGCCGACGGGCCGCGCCCTCGCACTTGCCGCGCGTCGAAGGGCGCCGGACCTGACCTCGCTCCTCGAGTGATGGTGGGCGCCGTCCCAGCTAGCGGTCTGGTAGGGTGGCGACCGTGGGTGCGCGCTCACGCAAGACAGAGCAGCTGGGAAGCCTCAAGCGGCATTTCGGTCTCGTCGCGACCGCGGCCGACGAGGGCACCGACGCGGTCGTCTGCCTCCTGTGCGGCAAGACGTTTCGAGCCGTCACGTTCAGCCACCTCCGGGCACGTCACGGAGCCACCGGCGCCCAGCCCGTCGAAGACTACAAGCGGCGCTTCAAGCTCGTGGCCGCCACCGCCCTCGACCTGAGGCGCGACCGCCGTGACCGCCGGATCGCGAAGGTCAAGCGAGAGGGGCGAAGGTGGACCAAGCGCAGGATCCTGAGCGACATCCGACACCGTGCGCGGTCGGGACGGCCGACCACGTTCAGTCGGGTGCCTGCTCGCCTCTACGCCGCGGGACAGCTGTACTTTGGTTCGTGGCGCGACGCTGTTGACGCCGCGGGTCTCCCGCCTGGGTCCCATCGCTCGACGCAGACGTGGACGCGGATGGGCATCCGGGCCGCCATCCTGGAGCGCAGGCGCCGTCGCGCATCGAACTCACCTGCCGTGGTCGCGAAGGAGGACGGCCCCCTCTTCCGCTCCGCGACGCGGCGATACGGGAGTTGGCATCGGGCCGTACGCGCCGTGGGAATCGACCCGGCCACGTACAAGGGACCGTGGAAGTGGACGCCGGAGCGCGCGAGAGCCTGGGTCGAGGACCGCGTCGCCAAGGGTCTCTCGATTCGCATGGGCCTGGTGCCTCCCGGGCTCTACGCCCGCGTGCGAACCGACACGGGCAAGACGTGGCGGTACTTCGTCGAATCGCTCGGCCACGCCTACACGGGTCCGCCCCCGAACCAACGGTGGAGTCGTGAAGCCGTCGTCTCCGCGATCCAGGCTCGCATCCGCCACGGCCTGCCCGTGACTGCCTTCGCCGTCCAGAAGGATCAGCAGTCGCTCAAGCACGCCGCGAGGCAGTACTTCGGGTCCTGGGACACGGCCCTCCAGGCCGCCGGGCTCCGACCTCGCCCGCTGCGCCGCGCGTGGGACGAAGCGGGCACGCTGGCCTCGATCCGGGCGCGTCAGGAGGATGGCAGGGTCATGAGGGAGTCCGTCGCCGCGGTCGAGGACGAGCGCCTGTTCGCGGCTGCCACGGCCCGGTTCGGCTCGTGGCCAGCTGCGCTCGCTGCGGCGAAGCGCGGACCGCGCGTGAACCCCGGTCCTGCGTAGGCGGACGGGCACTTTCGGGTTCGCGCCGCAAATGGGGCCCGCACCACGCGAGGATTGTTGACTCGCGGCTCCCCATTCCGGGCGCGGATCTGGGGCCCACGGGTGAGCTCAGCCGGATGAGCCGAGTCCGTGCACATGCGCTGGCACCTCGGGAGCGGCTGGCCGCGTTGCCGGATGGGCGCGTGGGCGCCGTCCTGCGGGTGCGGGGGCGCCGCGGAGGCCGGACAGCCAGCGACACCTCGGCAGGACACTCGAGCCCCCCCATCCCCCACCAGCCGTTCTCGCCCTGCGGGCCTCGCGGGGCCGGGTGTACGGTCTGGTCATGGGCCCCCCGTCGTCCCCCGCCTGGATCCAGCCGGTTCCCAATCTCCTGTCGGGGATGCGGTTGGCGTTGGCCGGCGTGTTCCCGTTCCTCATGCCCTGGGCCCGGCCCTGGACGCTGCTCGTCGGTGGCGTGAGCGATCTGCTCGACGGCTGGGTCGCGCGGCGATTCCACGCTACCTCGTGGATCGGGGGCCTGCTCGACGCGGTCGCCGACAAGGCATTCGTGCTGAGCGCGCTCGGCACCCGCGTGGTAGAGGGCGAGCTCGAGTGGCCGCTGGCGCTCCTCCTCCTCACGCGCGACCTCACCGTGCTCCTGGCCGCCGTCTACGGCTCGCTCACCCGCCGGTGGCGCGCGTTCCGTCACATGCCCTCGCGCCTCTTCGGCAAATTGACGACGGCGCTGCTCTTCCCCCTCTTCGTGGCGTGGTACGGGCTCCCGAAGGCCACGGTGCTCCACGACACGCTGTTCTGGGCCGCCGCCGGCTCGAGCTTCCTCGCGGCCCTCGACTACGGACGGCTCTTCGTCCGGGGCGTGCGCGACGTGCGGCGGGGCATCGAGCCGGGGGCCCGCTGACCCTCTGTCTCAGTCCCTCGCGTCCTGCTCGAGGACCTTCTCGGCACTCGACTCGATGTCCTTGAACTGGCCGTCGCGCACGGCCCACACATAGACGAGCCATGCGGCGAAGCCCAGGAGGGCCGCCAGCGCGAAGAGGATCCACTCGAGGCCGACGGCGAGGACCATCGCGGCATCCTAGCCGGGACGGGAGCCCCCGCGCAGCGGCGGCGGGGCCGCCAGGTCGTCGCCGAGGACGGTTCGCAGCCGGGCGGAGTTGCCGATCACGAAGAGGCTCGAGACCACCATGGCCAGGGCAGCGAAGACCGGGGGGAGGTGCGAGACGACGGCGATCGCGACCCCGACGACGTTGTAGACGAACGCCCAGAAGAGGTTCCAGCGCACGGCGTTGCGCGTGCGGCGCGCGGCGCGGAAGAGCCCCGGGAGCCGGCCGAGGTCGTCGCCGAGCAGGCTCACGTCGGCGGTCTCGCGCGCGAGGTCGGTGCCCGATCCCACGGCGATCCCCAGATCGGCGGCGGCGAGCGCGGGGGCGTCGTTGAGGCCGTCCCCCACGAAGGCCACGGGGCCCTGCGTGGCCGCACGCAGGGCGCGCAGCGCCTCGACCTTGCCGTCGGGCAAGCACCCGCCGTGCGCGGCGGCGGCGGGGAGGCCGAGGGTCTGCGCCACCGCGAGGACCGCGGACGGCGTGTCTCCGGAGAGGATCGAGACGTCCACGCCGGCGCGGAGGAGGGCCGCCACGGCGGCGGCACTCGAGTCGCGGACGCGGTCGTCGAGATGGAGACGACCGAGGAGGCGGCCGTCGAGCGCGACGTCCACGGCGCTCGCGCGGCTCCCGCCCGCGGCGAGGTCCCCTCCCTCCCCCACGCCCCCACCCTTCCCCCCATCGATCGTGGGCCCGTCCTGCGCGCCGGCCCAGCCGGGACGCCCCACGCGGACGCGATGCGGACCAGCGACGGCGGCGAGACTGCCCGCGTCGTCGACGGTGCCCTCGACGCCGAGGCCCGCCGTGACGCGCACGTCGCGCGCGGTGGGCAGCACGAGGCCCTTCGCCCGCGCGGCCAGAACGATGCCGCGGGCGAGCGCGTGCTCGCTGCCCTGCTCGACGGAGGCGGCGAGCGCGAGGAGCAGATCGGCATCGACGCCGGGGCGCGGATCGACGCGGGAGACGACGGGGCGGCCGACCGTGAGGGTGCCCGTCTTGTCGAACGCGACGGCGCGGATGCGCGGCAGCCCCGCGAGCGCGGCGCCCGTGCGGACGAGGATGCCGCGCTCGGCGAGGCGGCCGAGGGCGGCGGTTACGGCGAGCGGCGTCGCGATGGCGAGCGCGCACGGACAGGCGATCACGAGCACGGAGAGCGCGCGGAGGGAGGCGGAGGCCGCGCCGTCGCCGTCGGCGAGGTCGCGGGCCAGCACCAGGCCTGCGAGGACGATCACCGTGGGGACGAAGATCGCGGAGAGGCGGTCGGCGAGTCGCTCGAGGGGCGAGCGCTCGGCCCGCGCGCGCGCCAGCACCGCGGACACGGCGCCCAGCCGCGTGGCGCCCGCGACCGCGGTGATGCGGACCACGAGGGCGCCGTCGGTCGGGATCACGGGCGCGGCGACGGCGTCGCCGGGCGCGACGGCGCGGGGAAGGGGCTCGCCCGTGAGCGCGGCCTCGTCCACGAGCGCGCGGCCCTCGGCGACGACGCCGTCGGAGGGCACCTGATGCCCGGGGCGGACGAGGACGCGATCGCCGACGACGAGGTCGCTCGCACGGAGCGGGGTCGGGTCGCCGGGCGCGGCGAGCGTCGCGCCCTCGGCGAGGCGCGCGGCCGGCCGCTCCGCGTCCGAGAGGTACGAGCGGAGCTGGCGCGCGGCGCGCTCCTTCGCGGTGGCCTCGAGCCATCGGCCCACGGTGACGAGCGTGGCGAGCCCCGCGGCGGTGTCGAGGTAGAGCGCGTCGGGCCGGCCGGACGCGAGGCCCACGACGCTCGCGGCGTAGGCGGCGGTGATGCCCAGGCCGATCAGGAGGTCGGCGCCGATCGAACCGCGGCGCAGCGCGGTGACCGCGTTCCAGAGGTAGGGGACGCCGAGCAGGAGGAAGACGGGCGTCGCCGCGATGAGGGTCGCGACGGGCGCGAACGCACGGTAGCCGTCGCTGTCGGCGGACTTCGGGTCGAGGTAGGGCACCCACGCGATCAGCATGATGATCATCGAGAGCACGAAGCCGAGGCCGATCCGAGCGAGGAAGGCGGACGCCTCCGACCCGCCCTCGCGCCCGCCCGCTCCAGCGAAGCGCCATGCGATCCCGCAGCCCGCGCAGCAGAAGCGGCGCTCGGCGCCCTCGAGCTCGCGGACGTGCCCCTTCGACCCCACGGGCAGGCCGCAGTGGTCGCAGAACCGCGTCGCGGCGCCGGGGAGAGGCGGGGCAGCGGCGCTCACGGGAGGTCGGCGTGCCCGAAGAGCGCGTGGAGCGCCTGCGGAGCGAGGCCGCGCAGGAGCGTGACGAGGCCCAGGAGGACCAGGACCACCCCCGAGACGCGCACGAAGCGGCGACGCGCGATCGGAGAGACCACGCCGCCGACCACGGCGACGAGGACGAGCGCGGGCAGGCTCGCGAGGCCGAGGAGCGCCATGGTGCCCATGGCGGGCAGGATCCCGCCCGACGCGAGCGCGGCGGCGAGGAAGCCGTAGACGAGCGGGCACGGGAGCAGGCCCGCGAGGGCCCCCACCGCGAACGGCCCCGCGGGGCCCGGGGCGCGGCTCACGCTCTGCGCGGCGCGCGCCCAGGGCGAGCGAGGCCCGAAGAAGCTCGCCACGGGCCACTCCGGGACGAGGCCGGAGATCTGGAGCCCCGCGACCACGAGGAACGTCCCCGCGATCACGGCGAGCACGGCCTGCGCGGCTCCGAAGAACCCCGAGCGCACGAGGGCGCCGCCGAACACGCCCGCGAGGCCGCCGAGGAGCACGTAGGTGGACGCCTTCCCGATCAGGAACGTCGCGGGACGGACGAAGCGGCGCACGCGCCCGGCCCCGGGCCGGTGGAGCGCCAGCACGAAGCCGCCGCACATGCCGACGCAGTGGAACGAGCCCAGGAGCCCGCCGAGGAGCAGCGAGTACGACACGGGCCGGATGCTACCCGCGAGGCCTCGCGAGTCGGGCTCGGCGCGGGGGGCGGCCCATGGGGATCGGCCGGCTACTTCGGCGCGTCGGGGGCCTTGGGCCCTTCCGGGGCCTCGGGCACGCGCGGGCCCTTGGGAGCGTCGGGGCCCTTGGGAGCGTCCGGGATCTTGGGGGCGTCGGGGGCCATTGAAGCCTCCTCCCCTTCCTGATCGGCCTCGAGCGAGGCCTTCGCCTTGGCGAGGGCCTCGGGGACGCGCTTCTTCGCCTGCTCGAGGGCCTTGCGCACCGGCTCGAGGGGCACGACCACGGGCAGGAACGACGAGGCGATGTCGTCGAGGACGACGGCCTCCGACGACTGCTGGAAGCCGACGACGCCCACGGGGCGCCCGTCGCGGTCGAAGACCGGCAGCCCCATCTCGTCGAAGTCGCCCGAGATGCTCCACACGAGGCGCGGCTTCTCGAGGCGATGGGTCACGTAGCACCGCGTGACGATCGGCGCGTGGTCGAAGCCTCGAGAGCGCCGGCTGAGCCCGAGCAGGTGCGCCCCCGT
>JAYTCP010000587.1:0-19150 GCA_043736435.1 Planctomycetia bacterium
TCGAGTACAGCTTCCGCCGGCGCGGGCTCCGCATGGACTGCCTCCTCCTCGCCGACGGTGCGCTGTTCGTCATCGAGTTCAAGCGGTCGAAGCTCGAGCGTGCCGACCACGACCAGGTGATGACCTACGCCGTCAACCTCATCGAGTTCCACCGGGCGACACAGGACTGGTGCGACAAGGATGGCGCCATCGTCGTCCCGGTCCTGGCCCTCACGGAGGGGAAGGCGCGCGAGCCCATCCGATGGCCCGGTCTCGCAGGCCACAGCTGGACATCCATGGCCCAGAAGCCGCTCCAGTGCGACCGGAACACCCTGGGCCACGCCCTTGCTGCCGGCCTGCGGCATCGCCGATCGGAGGCGCCCACGTCGGGAGAGGACTGGCTGGACTCGACCTTCCGCCCCTCCTCCTCCATCCTGGACGCAACCCTCTCCTGCCTCCCCTTCCTCCACCGCCTCCGCGTCGCGCCCCATCTCGATCAGCACCTCGAACTTGCGCCCGCGCGCCCGCAGGTACGGGCGCACGGACAGGTCGTCCCACGCCGTGTCCCGTAGCGGCGCGACCCCCGCCATCCCGCCCGCGCGCTCCAAGCCCACGCCGATCGCCTCTTCGAGGAGTGCGAGCCGGTTCGTCGGGCTCAGCTCGCGGTCTCCGCGGAGCCGCAGGACGTCCGGATTCTTCGGATCGAGCTCGAACGCCTCGTCGAGGTAGGCATCGGCCGCGGCCCTCGACGTCGCACCGACGATGCCCGCGAGGGCCGCCCGCGCCTGGCCGATCCGATCGGCCGGGATCGGCGTCCGTCGCCCCATGAACCGCGCATCGAGGGCCTTCTCGAGCTCTTTCCTCGAACCGAAGGGTTGCGAGGTCGCGAACTCCTTCATCGCGATCAGCCCAGGCTCGGTCAGGAGCGAGGACATGGACGCGATCCGCGTCGCGAACGCGCGCGTGGGGTCGGCCGGCGGAGGACGGACTCGGGGGGGCGGCGGGGTCACAGGGAGAGTGTAGGGAAGGGGGGGACGGTCGGGGGGGCGCCGGGGGCCGAGGCCGAGCCTCGCTCCCCCCGCCTCGGTCAACCCGGGCGGAGTGCGGTCGCGCGAAGGTGGATCTCGGCGGCGGCTTCGGCGTCGGAGAGCGCGTCGTGGTGGCGCAGCGGGATGCCCAGGTGGGCGCAGACGTCCGGGAGCTTCGTCGGGTAGAGGTTCCATGCCGCGCGGGCTTCCATCACGGTGCACACGAAGGGAGCCTTCGGCATGCGGAGGCCATGACCCGCGCAGGACGCCAAGAGCACGCTTCGGTCGAAGGATGCGTTGTGGGCGACGAGATGCGTAGCACCCGCAAGGATCGGCGCGAGGTCCGTCCACACCCAATTGAAGGTGGGAGCCTTGGCGACGTCCCGCGCTCGAATGCCGTGGATCTCCTCGAACATCCACGGGCGCCCCGGCGGGCGGATCAGGCGCCGCTCGCGCGCGACCACGACGCCTTCCTCGACGCGGACGAGGCCCACGCAGCAGGCACTGTCGCGCTCGTAGTGCGAGGTCTCGAAGTCGATGGCGACGAAGATGTTCCTGGTTGCCCTCACGAGTTCGCGCTCCTACGGAGTCCCGTGGCCCGTTCTTCCGCAGCACTTCTTGTGCTTCTTGCCGCTGCCGCACGCGCAGGGGTCGTTGCGGCCGACCGTGCTCCCCTTGAGGGGCAGCACGGGAGGCAGCGTTGCGATGCGAGGGACCCCCCGCTGCTTCGCGCGCACCGATGGGAACATGTCCTCCAAGGCGGCGCGGAAGTCCTCGTCGTCGGGGAGGCTCCCCGGGGCCCACGGGCCGCCGTCGTCGTCCGTGGAGTCGTCGTCCGGCCCGGCGAACTCGAGGATCGCACGCAGTCGGGAGCGCTTGCGCTCCTGGGCGGCCGTCAGCATCCCGCCGAGCTCCGTGATCGCGCCGACGACGGTCTCGAACTGCTCGGCGTACGTCGACACGTTGTCGGCGAGTCCTACGCGCTGCGCATCGAGCCACGCGGAGAGGAGCGGCAACGCCTCCGGCTTGCGCAAGGCGACGAAGCAGGCAGCGCCCACCTCGGGCCTCCGGGGGAAGATCGCCTCCACGGCTCGGAAGACGCGAGCGTCGGGGATGCCCAAGCTGACGAGCGCCATCAGGATCGCATCGGCGTGGGTCGCCTCCCCGTCGTCGCTGACGCGGTGCTTGGCGAAGTGGGCGAGCAAGGGCTCGAGCGCGCGCGGCCCGAAGCGCTGGAACGAAGGAACCAGGCAGATCGACACCGGAGAGTCGAGGCTTGCGGCTTCGAGCATCTCGAGCTGGACGTGCAACGCGCTCGGTGCCGCCAACGCGCCGAGGAGGGCAGCCGCGGTCGCAGGTCCGAAGCCATCACCGACCGCGCCCTCGTCCTCGAGGTCGCCGCGGCGGAGCAGTGCGCACAGCCACGCGACGCCGCGCTCGCCGTCGGTCCGGATCGCGCGCACCAGGCCCTCGGGCGCCTCCCGATCGCCGAGAACCGCCCACTCGAGCCAACGGGGCTCGGGCCCGTCGTCGCCCGGGGGACGCAGCGTCGCGAGGAGCTTGCGCATGCGGGTCGGGCGCGCCTTCCCCGGCCGCGCTTCGGTGCGGAGCCACGCGAGGGCCGTCGGCGAGGCGCACCACGCGGGAAAGAGCCTCTGCGCGACGACCGGGTGTTCGTCGGCACTCCCGGCATGGCACCGGTCGTGCAGGTCCGGGAGCAGCTCCCATGGCTCGAGGAGATCCTTCCCGATCTGCGCCCCACCCCGCCGCGCCCGCTCGAGTGCGCTCCGGGCGGCATCTTCCTCGTCGGCCAGGAGCGCGGCCAGCACGTCGCCCCAGAGGAAGAAGTACGACGGATCGTCCGGGTACCGCGCCCGCAGACGGCGGTAGGCCTTCGCATCGCCCGAGAGCAGGAGGAAGCCCACGAGCCGGTACCGCATGCCGAGCGCATCGACCCGATCGAGGTCGAGGACCACCTCGCCTTCTGCCACGGCCTCTGCGTCGCGGCCCAGCTCGATCAGCAGCTCGACCTTGCGTACACGGGCCCTCAGGTAGGGCCAGAGAGCGGGGGCGTCCCACATCCTCCCCAGGAAGGTCGACGCGGCCGGCGCACCTCCCGCACGCGCGAGCGCCTCCTCGATCGCGTCCGCGACGCGGGGGAGCTGTGCCGCCGGTTCGAGGTCGCGTTCGGCGATCAGCCAGAGGACGTCCGGATTCCTCGGATCGAGATCGGCCGCCTCGTCGAGGTAGGCCGATGCCGCAGCCTGGTCCTCGACCTCCAGGGCCCGCGAGAACCGCGCGAGGCACTCCCGGGCCTGGCCGCGGGGCTCCTTGGGGGGCGGGGCCTCCCCGCCCGGGAACCTCTGCTCCACGGCGGCGTCGAACCTCTTCTTCGAGGTCCAGCTCCGTGCCTGGGCGAGGTCGCTGATGGCGATGAACAGCGGCTCGACCTCGAACGAGTGGTCTGCGGTGACCCGGGTGGCGTACTCGAGCCCGGCGCCGTCGTCGGGCTCGTCGTCCCGGTCATGGGGCCGGTCATGGGGCCGGTCATGGGGCCGGACATGGGGCGTGCGCATCGTTCCGTCAGTCTATGGGGAGGGGGGACACGCTCCATCCCCCCATCGTGCCCCTGGCACCCGGTAGCCTCCCTTCCCGCAGAGGAACGTCCGCCCGCACCGCGTCCGTCAGCTGCTGTGCGCCCGCAGCGTGCGGTAGAAGGCGGCGGGGTCCTCGGCGATCCACGTGGCCGGGTCCGTACGCCGGGCTCCACGGAGAAGGGCCCGCTCGAGAAGGGGCTGCTGCGCGTGCCGGATGGGATCCCCCGCGAAGCGGCAGAAGTGATACGGTCCCGCGGGGTAGACGCGCATGGGCACCCAGATCCCGGGAAGCGCGGTGTGGGAGAAGCCGCGGTCGGTCACGCGGACCGCGGGGCCCGGCGGGAAGACCGGCACCACGTCGACATCCGTGCCCGGGTTGGTCCGCTCGACGCGGTAGACCGCGGGGCGAGCGGCCACGGTGGCCGCGGCCACCGCCTTGTGCTCGGGGGAAGGGAACTTCGTGGTCGTCAGCGCGCGCTCGCCCACCGTCGCCGCGCCCGGCGATGCGCGCCAGTCGAAGAGGACGTACTCGCACAGCGCCTCGCGCTGGGCGTCGGTCTCGAGCACGCGCTGCCCCGGACCGAAGAAGGGGATGACGGCGCGCTCGGAGAGGGCGCCCTTCTCGAGCCAGGATTCGAAGACGGCGCTCAGCGACTTGTCGATCGCCTTCCAGTGGGCCAGCGCCGGCTCGGCGAAGGGCGCTCCCTCGCTCGCGGTGGCCCGCAGGCTCCCCGCGGCCCGGTTCGGGGCCTGCGCCGCGTCCGGATCCACGGCGACGAGCGCGGCGGCGAGGGGTCCGCGCAGGGGCGGCGGGATCGAGGCCACCCGCGAGCGCCCGACCCTGCCCACGTGGACCAGCCCCACCGCCCGCAGCTTCGAGCCGACGGGCGCGGGCATGCCGAGCGTCCAGTCCCAGCC
The DNA here is from genome assembly GCA_043736435.1 of Planctomycetia bacterium. Classification (GTDB taxonomy): domain Bacteria; phylum Planctomycetota; class PLA2; order PLA2; family JAEUHO01; genus JAYTCP01. The sequence goes on from JAYTCP010000587.1 coordinate 4,523, forward strand.
GACCTCGAACACCTCCGAGGCGTCGCTCGTCGCGGCACCGAGGGGCAGCGGCCCCACCGCCAGGAGGATCGCGAGCTTCTCCCGCTCGGAGGCGCCCAGCCTCTCGACGAGGATGCGCTCGAGCGAGCCCGACGCCGACAGCCTCGCCGCGAGGCGCTCCACGAGGGGGATGGTCCCCGCCGTGGGGAGGTCGTGCACGATCGCGACGCCCTGCAGCCACGGCACGGGCAGGCGCTCGAACCAGGCGACGAGGGGCGCGTCGTCGGGCGGAAGGGACGCGCGCTCGGCCTCGGCGACCTGCTTGCGACCCGCGGGGCGCGGGGGCTCCTTCCCCTCCCCCCACGTGGCGTCGGCCGCGTGCCGCGCCTCGACGTCCGTCAGCGGGAAGCGGCCGGCGTCGCCCGCCTTCGCGCGGGGCTTCCGTCCCCCGCTCCGCTGGCGCGCGCGGAATTCGTCCACCTGCATCCACACCTCCGCCTCGATCGCCATCACCTCGGGCCCACACCGCTCGAAGGCCTTGCGATCGGGGGACGCGAGGGCGTCGGCCACGTCCCCGCGCAAGGCCTCGGCGACCCGGAGCAGTTGCGGAATCGAGGCCCCGGACTCGAGGTCTCCACTCGCCGCGGGCTCGCACCCGAAGCGCTCGTAGCCGTCGAGGATGGCGGTCAGCATGTCGTCCACCTCCGCGAGGCGGACGAGCGGCTCGCGAACGGCGGCCACCTCGGAGGGGTCGATGCCGGCGCGGTCGAGCGCGCGGATCGTGCGGAGGACGCGGAGCTTCTCCGCGACGAGGGCGGGCCCGAACTGGGCGTAGAGGCTTCCGGGGGCGGCGGGGGTCGAGGGGCGGCTCACGGGGGCAGTGTAGGGAGGGGGGGGACGTGCCTCCGTCCTCGACCCCCTCCCCCGTCGGGCCCTTCTCGGGCCCGAAAGCCCTCCCCCGTCCCCCCCGTCCCCCGTTCCTACCGTTCCTCCCACATCCCTCACCGTTCCCCCTCCCTGGGCCTCCGCCACGACGCCCGCGGCAGGGCATGGCATCCTCCCGGGCTCGGCCGTCATCGGGACGGCCGCCCTGGAGACGACGAGATGAAGCGCAGTCGTACATGGATCGGGTTCGCGTTGGTGGGCGTGCTGGCGGCGGGAGTCGGGTTCGTGGGCCGCGGCGCCCTCGCGGGCGAGGAGGCGGGAGCGCCGCCGAGCGAGAAGCCCATCGACGGGCTTGCGCTCGTGAAGGCGCTCTCGGGAACGTGGACGACGAAGGCCACCTCCACCATGGGCGACATGGCGGGCCAGGTCACCTATGGCCTCGAGTGCGGCAAGACGATCCTCGCAAGCCGCTACGTGACGAAGGGTGGGTTCGGCGAGATGCACGGCTTCGGCGTGACGAAGTTCTCGGCCGACGGGAAGACCGTCACGCAGTGGTGGTTCGACTCGATGATGGCGGACGTGCTCGCGATGACGGGTCCCGTCACCGACACGGGCTACACGATCGAGGGGTCGAGCAAGATGGGCTCGAGCAAGATCACCCTGACGAAGAAGGGCGACGGCTTCGAGATGAAGATGTGGGCCGACGGCGCGGAGTTCATGACGGAGACCTACACGAAGGCGAAGTAGGCCGGTCGCACCGCGAACGCACCTGGCGCCCGTGCGTTTCCCGCGCGCGGGCGCTTCCATTGCAAACCAGCGGTACCGAGCCAGAGCAAACGCCGCACATTTCTTGCGACGACCCGCGCGATCACGCCCCGGCGCCCCCGAGATCCTCGAACGGAACTCCACGGAAGAAAATGTGCGCGGTTTGCTCTGGCACAGTACCGCGGGTTTTCTAGCTCCCGAGCGCCTTCGCGATCTCGTCGCGGGAGGTCATCTTCACGCGGGGGCGGCCCGCGGCGGTGCCGCGCTCGAGCTCGATCGCGTCGATGCGACTCCATGCGTCGAACGGGATCCAGCGCACGCCCCGCGAGGTGAGGAGCGCGGGAACGGCGTCGCGGAGGGGTTGCGCCGGCGAGAGGAGCTTGCCGGCGGCGAGGTCGGCCGCGAGCCCCTTCACGGTCTCCACGGCGCACGCGCGGTTCGTGCCGATGACGCCCGAGGGCCCCCGCTTGATCCAGCCCGCGGCATAGGCCCCGACGACGGGCGCCTTCGTCGCGGGATCGATCACGCGCCCGGCCTCGTTGGGGATGCGGCCCGTGCCCGCGTCGAAGGGCACGCCGGCGACCGACACGCCCTTGTAGCCGACGGAGCGGAACACGAGGCCGGCCTCGACGTCCTCGAAACGGTCCGTGGCCTTCGCCTTGAGGGAGCCGTCCGGGCCCTTCACGAGCGCGTTGCGCACGAGCCGGATGCCCTTCACGTGCCCGGCGGCGTCGCCCGTGATGGACACCGGCGACATCAGGAAACGGAAGACGAGCCGTCGCGACTTCGTCGACGCGTGGGGCGTGGCATAGGTCTTGAGGAACGCGAGCTTCGCCTCGGTGAGGCGGCTCGGGGCCGCGGCGAGCTCGGCCTTGCTCAGCTCGTCGAGCTCGACTTCGTCGGGGAACGCGACCGCGTCCGCGTCGGCCAGCTCGCCGACCTCCTCGACCTCGGAGTTCGTGAACGCGGCCTGCGTGGGCCCGCGGCGCCCGACGAGGAGGACCTCCTTCACCCGGCTCTTGCGCAGCGCCGCCAGCGCGTGGTCGGCGATGTCGGTCTTCTCGAGCTCCTCGGGCGTGCGGCAGAGCATGCGGGCGACGTCGATCGCCACGTTGCCCACGCCGATCACGACCGCGCGCTCGGTGTCGAGGTCGAACGTCAGGTCGCAGCAGTCGGGGTGGCCGTTGTACCAGGCGACGAATTCCGTCGCGGGGTGGCTGCCCCTGAGGTTCTCGCCGGGCACGTCGAGATGGCGGTCGGTCTGTGCGCCGGTGGTGAACACGACCGCGTGGTAGTGCGCGCGGACGTCGTCCATCGTGAGGTCACGGCCGAACTCGACGGCGCCGAACCAGCGCACCGCCGGGTCCGACGCGATCTTCGCGTAGAGCTTCGTGACGCGCTTGACCTCCTGGTGGTCCGGCGCGACGCCGAAGCGCACGAGGCCGTACGGGGTCGGCAGGCGGTCGAACAGGTCGACCTGGGTCACGAGGCCCGGGAGCTTCATCACGGCGTCGGCGACGTAGAAGCCGCTCGGGCCCGACCCGATGACGGCGATGCGAAGGGGATGCTCGGCGGTGCCTAGGGGTGCCATCGCAGCACCCTACCCATGGCGGGCCGGCGGGAGGACTTCGGGACGCAGTGGGCGCCCTGGGGCCCGGGAGGCGATCTCGGACCGGATCGGTCCGAGGGGCGCGGGAGGGGGCGGGGGGCGCGGACGCGGCGGCGGAATGCCGGGGGCGGCGGGGGCGTGGGGGGAGGGGGTGCGCACGAGAGGGACGTCGATCGCCGGATCGGCGAGGATCGCGCCCATGCGCACGCTCGCCCTCCTCCTCGCCGCGTTCGCCCTCGGAATCGGGGGATGCGTGAATGGCGTGCGCTCGGGGACGCCGCCGGCGGCCGACGCGGTCGCCGCACCAGCCGTCGCGCCCGCCGCGCCCGCGGTTCAGCCCCCGCCGCCCCCCGAATCTGCCACCCCGCCTGCCGCCCCCACGCCCATGGTGTGGCGCGCCGAGTACTACAAGATCAGCGACGGATGAGGGATGTGCCAGGCGGTGATCCGCGCCGTGCGCGCGGTGCTCGAGGAAGAGCCGTACCGCTCCCGGTTCACGTTCGAGGTGTACGGCTGGAACACCGAGAAGGGCAAGCACGCGCAGAAGGATTTCTGCTTCGGCGCGGAGAACCACGGCTGGGTGGTGCTCGGCCCGGACGGCAAGCCGCTGGCGTGCCGCCCGAGCCACTTCTACGGTGCGGCCGAGATCCAAGAGGACCTGGACGCGATCCTGCGCGGGAAGTAGGGGTCCCGAGTCAGCGGACCTTCTCGCGCCAGGTGCGCTTCAGGTCCTCGACCTTCTGGATCGCCTCGAGCGAGGCGATCGCGGCGTCGCGCACGCGGCTGTTCGGGTCGTCGAGGGCCTTCACGAGCGCCTTGGTGGCATCGGGGTGCGCGATGCGGCCGAGGCCCGCCGCAGCCTTCGCGCGGACGTCGGCCGAGGGGAGCGTGAGCGCTCGAAGCCACAGGGGAAGGTCGTCGGAGGACTCCCGCGCGGCGAGCAGGTCGACCGCGCTCTCCTGTATGCCCTCGTCCTTGTGGGCGAGCAAAGCATCGAGGAGGGGGCGCTGAACGCGGGGGTCGAATCGGAAGGAGTCGAGCAGCCTGCGGGCGATATCGACGGGGCCGTCCGGTCGGAGGCCGAGCTTCAGGGCCTCGAACAGCTCGGGGGTGGGCTCGGGGGTGTTCCCGGCCCTCTTTCGGAAGGCCACGAGGATGGCGTCGTCCGTGCCCTTCGTCGTGGACAGGTCGAATGCCGCCCGCAGGTCTTCGAGCGCGAGCGCATCGAGGTACAGGAGGATCCTCTCGCGAGATGCCGTGGAGATCCCGTTCGAGGTGTCGCGGACGCTGGCACGCAGGAACGGGATCAACTGAGGATCCTGGCTCGGGAAGAGGGCGTCGAGTCCCTCGATGGCCGCGTCGCGCTGGACGGGCGTCCACGCGGCCCACGCGTTGCGCCACGCCGGACCCATCGGCTCGCGGACCTCGGTCCACATCTTCTGCATGTAGGGCTGGACGCCCGAGGAGGCGTAGTCGGACCGCAGGAGGCTTCGCGGAAACGCCACGGGATCGGCCAGCCACTCCATGGCCGTCGCGCGGCGCGCCTCGATCCCCGTACGGCTGATCAGGTAGTTGAAGGCACCGACGTAGCGCTCACTCTGCTTCGAAGCGAGGCTCTCCTGCGATCGCAGGGCGGCCAGGAGTGCGCGACGGGAGGCCGGGTCGGCGAGGAGGAAGCTCCCCGGCTGGGCATTCACCAGGAGCTGGTTGAACACCAGGAAGCGGGCATCGGGGCCGAGCTCGGCATCGGCGAGGAGGGCCAGGGCCCGCTCCTGCCCCCCGCCGGGAGCGTTCGTCAGCGCCTGGATCGCTGCCTTTCGGAGGTCTTCGGAGGGGGCGTTCCTCACCCAGCCGGCCAGCCGATCCAAGTCCGTTCCGGGGGCCCCTCCCCCCCGTTGCCACGTCTGGAACAGGTGGAGGGCGACCTGGGGATCGCGGGCTCGGTCGACCATGCGGGCCAGCACGGCGCGGACGGGGACCGGGAAGGGGAAGTTCACTTGTAGGCCTTGCTGGCTCCAGACCTTGAGTAGATCGTCCGCGAGGCGGTCGAGCTCGTCCCCGGATGGAGCCGTCTTCAGGCCCACGAGCACGGCGGCGAGCAGGTTCCGCTGGGAGTCGTTCCCCCACGTGCTCGCGCGCGGAAGCAGCCTGCGCAGGGCGGTCTGCGAGTCAGGACCTCCGCGGGGATCGGCGAGGAAAGAGATGCCCATGTCCCGCAGCCAGGAGTCCCCGCTCTCGGTCCACGCCGCGGCCCGCTCGGCGTCGACGAGCTTGGCCTGGAAGAGGGGGTAGGTCAGAAACGTGCGGAGCGCGGGAGTCAGCGCCTGGTTCTCCACCAGACCGAGGAGCAGGGGCCGGGCCTCTGCGGGTGCAGGCTGCTTCTCGTCCCACCAGGAAGAGTGCGACAGGAAGGCGCTCGCCATCCCGCTTGCAGCGGCGGGCGTTCCTACCCACGTGAGAAACGCGACGGGACCATCGAGCAGCGCAAGGAGGCCTTGGTCGAAGGGCTCGTCGGCTTTTGCCTCCGTCTTCAGCCGGGAGCGCACGAGGTCGCTCGCCGCCTTCAGGGTGGCCCAGCACGCCATGTCGATGCGCCAGCCCGACGTCGAACGGAGGGACACCATGGAGGGGACCTCGCCCAGCCGGAGCAGGGCCGTGATGACCCGCTCGCGAAGCGCCGTGTTGGGACTCTCGACGTGCTGCCGCAACGCGGGGATCGCGGGCGCGCCGATCGTCAGAATCTCCTGCGAAGCGGCGTTCCCGACGGCTTGATCGAAGGACCCCAGCTTGAGCACCAGGTCGACGATCTTCGCCTGGAACTCCGGGCTGTACTGATAGCGTTGGTACCAATCGGCGAACGAGGTCTTCAAGTCCACCGCGGTCCACTCGGCGAGGCGTGCGCGGGCATCCGTCTGAAGGGCCGCTTCCCCCGGGTGGTCCTTCGCGAGTCGCTCGAGCGTGCGGATCGCCTCCTCGGTCTTCCCGATGCGCTGGAGCACGACGGCCTTCCGGTACAGCGCGCGCGCCTTTACGGGCGCAGGGCCATCGGCATCTGCTGCCTTCGCGTAGCCATCGATCGCCTGGTTGAGATTCCCGCCGCCCGTCTCGGCCCACCAGGCGTCGCGGTAGGCCTTGGCGGCGGGGCTCTGGTCGTCGGCGGCGTCGTCGGCGTGCACGCGGTGTGCGAAGGGCATCGTCAGCGGCGCGAGCGCGAGGCTCGCGATCAGGAGCGGGATCGATCGGCGCATGGGTCGTTCTCCATGGAGGGGATGGTGCCCCTCGGACGCCCCCCACGTGCTAGGCCGTTGCTAGACCTTTGCGATCCCGGCGCAAGAACTAACCAGAAGTGTCAGACACAAAGCTGCAGTTCTGGAGGCCGAGGGGCCCCAGAAGTGCTCGTTTGTGTCTGACACCTTCGGTTAGTTCTGGGGCGCCTCGAAGCGGTAGCCGACGCCGGGGACGGTCACGAGGGGGGTGGAGGCGGCAGGGCCGAGCTTCTTGCGGAGGGAGAGCACGTGGAAGTCGACGGTGCGCGTGGTCGGGTAGCGGTCGTAGCCCCACACGCGGTCGAGGAGCTCCTTGCGATCGATGGCGCGTCCGGCACCGCGGATCAGGTAGACGAGCAGGTCGAACTCGAGCCGCGTCAGTTCGACCGCCTTGCGGCCCACCTTCGCCGTGCGCGCGCCCAGGTCGAGGGCGATCGCGCCGCTCAAGAGATGACGGCCGTCGGCGTCGCCTGCGGGCGCGCCGCGTCCGAGCACCGCCTTGATGCGCGCCAAGAGCTCGCGCAGGTGGAAGGGTTTCGTCACGTAGTCGTCGGCCCCGTCCTCGAGGCCCTGCACGCGATCGTCGGCGAGGCCCCGCGCGCTCACGACGATCACCGCCGGCCGATGCGGACCCTTGCGCGCCGCGCGCAGCACGTCGAGGCCCTCGCCGTCGGGCAGCCGTCGGTCGAGCACGATGAGATCGGGGTGGCCCGAGAGCGCCTCGATCGCGGCCTTCACCCCATCGACGGCGACGACGCGATACCCCTCCGCCGTCAGCCGCTCGGTGAGCCCGAGGCGGATCGGCGCCTCGTCCTCGACGAGCAGGATCTTCGGGGCAACGCTCACGCGGGGACCTCGCTCGTGGATTCCGGGGGCGGCGGGGGGACGGGAGGCAGCGTAAGCCGGAACACCGTGCGGGTGGGGTCTTCGACGACGGAGAGGTCGCCGTGAAGCGCCCGGGCGAGGTCGCGGGAGAGGGCGAGGCCGAGGCCGACGCCGCGCGTCTTGCCGGCGGCGGCGCCCCGCTGGAAGCGCTCGAACAGGTGCGCCCGCTCCTTCGCGGGGATCCCGGGGCCGTCGTCCACGACGTCGAGCATGGGACGGCCGCCCTCCATGGCGACGCGGACCGCGAGGCGGCCGGGGCCCCCATCCCGCGAGGGACGGCCGTGCTTCCACGCATTGCCCACGAGATTCGACAGGATGCGCCCGAGCGCGTGCGGATCCGCGAGCGCGAGAAGCTCGCCGGAGGCGAGGTCGAGGGTGAGCGTCACGCCCTCGCGGTCGGCAAGCACCCGGAAGGGCGCGACTGCCCGCTCCGCGGCGGCCCCGAGGTCGACGGGCTCCGGCTCGAGCCGCCGCGAGCCCCGCTCGAGGGCCGCGAAGTCGAGGAGGTCGTCCACCAGCGCGGACAGGCGCGCCCCCTCGGCGCGCACCACCTCGGCGTGCGCACGCCGCTGCGGCTCGGCAAGCCCCGACTCGGCGAGCAGATCCGCGTGGAGGCACACGCTCGTCAGCGGCGTGCGGAGCTCGTGGGAGACGTTCGCGAGGAAGTCGTCCTTCAGCCGCCGGGCCTCGCGCTCACGGGCGAGGGCGGAGCGGCCGAGCACCAGCCCGAGCCCGATCACGCCGACCAGCGACAGCACGCCGACGATGGTCCATCGACGGGAGCTCCCCACCTCGGCGAGCAACTCGGTCTCGTTCCGGTGACGGAGGACCAGCCACCCACGCTGGCTTCCCGCCTTCGGAGGGAGTTCCACGACCTCGATCAGGGCTCGTTGCCCGTCGGAGGCCGGGTCCTCAAGCCGCGACCACACGAGGTTGAGCTGCGTCGAGTCCGGCAGCGCCTTTCGCAAAGGTAGGAGGAGCCTCGACTCGACCCCTCGATGGCCATCCGGCCACGAGGCTTCGAGGAGGAGCCCGCCTGGAAGCTGCGCCCTCTTCACCTGGAGGGGCGAAGGCTGAGGGGGCGACGTTCCCCAATTGGAGGGGTGCCCGACCGCCTGACGCACCCGGTCTCGCTCCTGCTTCGTCAAGGGAATCTCGGAAAGCCCTCCGCGGCGGAACAGAGCACGAAGGCGGTCGAGGGCCACGCTCGAGGCGGGCGCAGCGCGCATCAGGAAGACGACCCAGGGCCTGCCCACGCGGTCCAGGACGTCCGTGGTGAATCGCGTCTCCAGCTCGATGACGCGGGGTCCCACGTCCGACGGCGGATCCACCGTGCACCCGAGCGACAGGGCTTCGATCTCCGCACGGGCTCTCCACATGGGTTCCGTGAACCGCGCCGCAGCGGACCGCCAGACCTCCATTGCGTCGGCGCGATCTCCACGCCCGAACAGCGCCACTTCGGCCTCGCGTCGCAGGTCTTGGAACAGCCGACCGGACTCGGCACGCTCCCGCCCGTACCCGTCCGGTTCGAAGGGGACGGGTAGGACGGACCGCCCGCTCGCGTCGATCACGCGCAGTTCGATGGGCTCGGGCAGCCACATGGTGGCTGGGAAACCAGGCCGCTCGGTCCTCCAATTCGGTCGGGTCCACAGTCCTTCGGCTTCCGCCAATGCCTGACCGGCCGGGATGAGGGGAAGGCGCCGTGCCAACAGGTCTGCCGCGGCCACGACGCGCCGCTCCGAGTCGGACTCTTCGCCGGCGGCCCAGTCCTCGATCGCCCTTCGCGCGGTGACCCCTTGCTCGTCGAGCTCCCGCTGGAGCCGCTCGCGCAGCTCCGCCTCGAACCGATCGGTGCCGCGGACGCCCAACCACCCCAGGATGCCCGTGGGCACGAGGACGAGGACGACGAGCAGGACCGTGAGCACCCGGGTGGACCGCACCGGGGCATGGTCCCCGGGGGCCCCTCGGGCGTTGCTAGGCGGCGGTAAGGCGGCAGAGGCCCCCGTTCGCTACCATGCCCCCATGCGCTTCCCCGTCGTCGTGGCGTCGATCCTCGTCCTCGGCGCCTCCGCGGCCCTCGCCAAGGAGAGTCGCGAGGAGAAGGTGCGCAACGACCGGGCGCGCGTGGAGGCCGACGGCTTCTGGATCTACAACGACCTCGCGAAGGGACGGGCCGAGGCGGAGCGGACCGGCAAGCCGATGGTGGTCGCCCTCCGGTGCATTCCCTGCGAGGAGTGCGTGAAGCTCGACGACGAGCTCGTCGACAAGGACACGCGCGTGCGGCCGCTCCTCGAGAAGTTCGTCCGCGTGCGGATCATCTCCACGAACGGCCTCGATCTCTCCACGTTCCAGTTCGACTCGGACCAGTCGTTCACGGTGTTCCTGATGCACGCCGACGGCACGATCTACGGCCGCTACGGCACGCGCTCGGATCGAACCGAGTGGGCCGACGACGTCTCCATCGAGGGGCTATCGAAGGCGCTCGAGGGCGCCCTCGAGCTCCACGAGACTCCGCCGGAGGCGCGGGCCGCGGTCGCGAGCGCGCTCGCGAAGAAGAAGGGACCCGCGCCCCTCTTCGCGACGCCCGAGCGGTTCCCGTCGCTCAAGGAGAAGTACACGGGCACGCTCGCCGAGGGGGACAAGACCGTCCCCAGCTGCATCCACTGCCATCAGATCGGGGAGGCGGAGCGGACGTTCCTCCTGGGGAAGCACGGCCGGCTCTCGGAGGAGGTGCTCCTTCCCTACCCGCACCCGAAGGCCGTGGGCCTCGTGCTCGACCCCAAGGAACGCGCGCGCGTGCTCCGGGTGGACGAGGGCTCCCCGGCCGCGGCCGCGGGGTTCCGCGCGGGGGACAACCTGCTCGAGCTCGCGGGGCAGCCGCTCCTCTCGATCGCGGACGTGCAGTGGGTGCTCCACCACACGCCGCCCGCGGGAGGGACCCTGGAGGCGATCGTCGGGCGGGGCACCTTGGTGAAGAGGATCTCGCTGCGACTGGGCGAGGGGTGGCGCCGCGAGGACGACCTCTCTTGGCGCGCGTCGACGTGGGGGCTCCGGCGGATGGCGCTCGGCGGCATGAAGCTGAACCCCCTGCCCGCGGGTGATCCCGCGCAGGCGAAGCTGCCGAAGGCGGCCGTCGGCCTCCGCATCGCGCACGTGGGGCAGTACGCGCCCCACGACGTCGCGAAGCGCGCCGGGTTCAAGGTCGGCGACGTGATCGTGTCGTTCGGCGGCAAGACCGACCTGCCGCGCGAGACGGACGTGCTGCTGTACGTGCTCGGGAAGGGCCGCGGCGGCAGGGACGTCTCGGTGAAGGTCCTGCGGGGCACGGAGGAGCTCACGCTGACGCTGCCGCCGGGCGCGAGGTAGGCCGAAGGAGGCTCGCGCGTCGGTCCTCCGGGCCCGGCGGCCCGAGTGCCCGGATTCCTTGGCGGTGGCGCCCCGCGACCTCCGTTCTCCCTAATGGGGGTGGACACGTCACCGCCCAGGAGCACGCACCCGAAGCCCACCTACCCACTCCGCGCTGCCCGACCGGGGTAGGTGCCTTGTGCCGGAGAGCCATCCCCCGGACAATCGCCCGCCAATGGGAGGCTCCGGCGCTCGTGAGTGACTCGGCCGAATTCGCGGGAGGCGACGTCACGCGCCTGCTTCGGCAGATGGCCGCGGGCGACGAGGACGCGAGGCGGAGGGTCTACACGGCCATGTACGACCAGATTCGCATCGTCGCGAGCTCCATCCATGCGCGGGTCGGGGGCGCACGCGACAGCCTGCAGACCACGGCCCTGGTCCACGAGGCCTTCGTGAAGCTCTCGGGCGCGCAACCGGTGAGCTGGCAGGGACGCTCGCACTTCCTGGCGGTCGCGGCCCGCGCCATGCGGCAGGTGCTCGTGGATCACCATCGGGCCCGGACCTCGGACAAGCGGGGGGGCGGTCACAGGCGCGTGCCGCTCGACGACCTGGTCGACGCGTACGAGAGTCGCTGCGAAGGGCTGCTCGATCTCGACGCGCAACTCGAGCGATTCGCGCTCGTGGATCCCGTCGCGGCCTCTCTCGTGGACCTCCACTTCTTCGGGGGCCTCCCGGTGCACGCGGCGGCGGAGGCCCTCGGCGTCTCGCGACGGACCGCCGAGCGGTTGCTCCAGTTCGCGCGGGCCTGGCTGCGGAAGGCGCTGTCGTGAGCCCTCCCGAGGCGCCCGACGCCCGCCGTCTCTATCTCGCGTCGCTCCGCGTCGCGCCGTCGGCGCGGCGGAGCTTCGTGCGGCACGCATCCCGAGGCAACGCGGCGGCGGCGGCCGCCGCACTCGCGCTCCTCGACGCAGGGGAGGATGCGCACAGCTTCCTGCGCCCGCCGACGGCGCTGGATCTCGCGACGGACCGGCCCGCCGACACGTCCATCGCTCCCCGGCCGGGCGCCGTCGACCTGATGGAGCCACCGTGCCTCGCGACCGGCCTCCGCCTGGCGGGGCGCTACCGGGTCGGGAAGCCGCTCGACCGGGGCGGCGCCGGTGCCGTCTGGCTCGCCACGGACGAGCTCACCGGCGCCGAGGTCGCCGTAAAGGTGCTGCCGTCGAGCCGCGCGGTCGACCTCGCGCGCGCGCGGCGCGAGGCCGCCACGCTCCGGTGGCTCCGCCTCCCCGGCGTGGTGCGGCTCCTCGACGACGGCGTCGAGGGCAACGCCGCCTTCCTCGTCATGGAGCGGGTCCACGGAACGCCGTTCCCCGGGCCCCTCGCTCCGCCCACGCCTTGGGCCCGGTTACAGCGCACGACCATCGCGCTCCTCGAGACGCTCGTGCGCATCCACTGGGCGGGCGTGGTGCACGGGGACTTGAAGCCGGGCAACGTGCTCGTGGACGCGGAGGGGCTGCCGATCGTGCTCGATCTCGGGCTCTCGGCGGGCCCGGAGACCCCGGCCGACCCGTCACGTGCCGGGACCATCGCGGGAACCCCGCAGTACCTGGCCCCGGAGCAGGTGGCCCGCCGCCCCGCCTCGGCGGCATCGGACCTGTACGCGATCGGCGTGATGCTCTTCGAAGCGCTCGCGGGGAGGATGCCGCACCCGCAGAAGACCATCGCCGACCTGTTCGAGGCGAGGCGCACGGTGCCGGCACCTCCCCTCCTGTCGGCCGCCCCCGGCGTGCCGCGCTCCGTCGCGTACCTGGTGGATCGACTGCTTCGGATCGATCCCGCCGAGCGCCCGCCCTCGGCGCGGGCCGCGCTCGAGATCCTGGACGCGTCGGCGCCGGGAGCGGCGAGCGCGACGGCGCTGCCCTGGCTCGGGCCCCGCAACGTGGTCGAGGCCCTCGTGACCGCCGCGCGCGGGGGCCGCTCGGAGGACGTGGTCGGTCCCCCGGGATCCGGACGGTCGCGCACGCTTGCGGAGGCGTGCGCCATCCTCGAGCGCGAGGGCCTACGCGTGTTGCGCGTGCCCGCGGGCCGACGTCCGCTCGAGAGCCTGCTCGCGGCGCTGGGCCAGCCCGCGGCGCCAGCGGGCTCGACGGCGGACGACGTCCGCCGCGAGGTCGAGTGGAGGCTCTCCGCGCTCCTCGCGGGCGGGACCGTGGTCGTCGCCGACGACGCCGAGGGCCTCGATCGCCTCTCGGCTGCGGCGCTCACGGCGAGCCGGGGCGCCGGCTCCGTGCTGCGCACCTTGCGCGGGTCGCCGTCCTCTGCCCTCTCCCTCGCCCCGGTGTCGACCCCCGCGCTCGCCTCCCTCTTCGCGGGACACGCCCGCATCCACCATCTCCCCGAGGACGCGGCGCGCGAGCTCGCGGTGCGGACGGAGGGCATCCCCGGCCGCGTCGCGGCCGAGCTGGGCGCGTGGGAGCGCGCCGGGCTCGCCCGGCGCGAGGGCGATCGGTGGATCGTCGGGCGCGAGGCGATCGAACGGCTCGCGAGCGGGCTCCGGGTCGCGGTGGACGCGTCCCGTGGACGCGAGACGGGGGGCACCGAGGACCCGGCGCTCGAGGACGTCCGCGTGGCCATCGACCTGGCGTCGGCGCACGCCACGGTCGACGCGGTGGCCACCGCCCTCGACCGCCCCCGCTGGCTGCTCGAGGCCGACGTGGCCGAGCTCGAGCGGACCGGCCTCGTCCGCATCCTGCCCGACGGTCGCCTCCAGGCCACCTCGGCCTCGCACGGCGGCGCCGCGTGGCCCGCCGAGCGGCGCCTCGCCGTGCATCGCGCCCTCGCGCGCGCGCTCGTGCCCGACGACCCGGCGCGCCTGTTCCACCTCCTCGCCGCGGAGGCGACGCGAGAGGTCCCCGCCACGGCGCTCGCCGCGGCGCGGCGCCTGCGCACCGAGGGGCGCCCGGATCGCGCGGCGGCGGTGGTGCAGGAGGGCCTCCGGGCCCTGCGCGCGAGCCCCGAGCCCGCGGTCCACGGCGAGCTCCTCGTCGCGAACCTCGAGGGCGCCCTCGAGATGGGCACGTCCCATCCCCTCGACGTGCTGCTCTACCACATCGAGCGCGCACCGGACGACATCCCCCACCTCGCGGCCATCGAGTCCATCGCCCGCGCCGCGATCCGCACCCTCCAGGGCGACGCCGCGCGCGCGATCGCCGCGGTCGACGCGTTGAGCACCCCATTGCCGCCCACCCTCGAGCGGTGCCGCCAGAGCGTCCGCATCCTCGCGTCGCGCCACCTGACCCTTGACGAGGAGCGCGACGCCGTCTCCGCGGTGTCGCGCTTGGCGGTCGAGCGCCCCGACGTGGGGCGAGGCTTTCCACTCGACGAGTGGGTCGGGTGGCTCCGGTACCGCGAGGGACGCTACCCCGAGGCGGGCGCCAACCACGAGCGGTTCGCGCGCGCCCAGAGCAACCCGATCCTCGCCGCCGCGGGCCACCTGAGCGCCGCCTCCGCCTGGCTCGAGGCCCACGACCTCGACCGCGCCGAGGGCGCCGCCGCCCAGTCCCGCGACGTCGCGTGCCGCCTCCGCCACCCCTTCCTCGAGGCGCGCGCCGAGCGCATCCTCCGCGCGGTGGCCTACCGCCGCGGGACGGCGGTGGCGCCGGACCGCGACCTCGTGGACGCACTGCACGCGTTGGGGCATCCGCAGCTCCTGGCGCTCGTGGCGCTCAACGAGGCAGCGGTCGCGTGGCGTGCGGGCGACCTCGCCGAGGCACGATCCTTGTCCGCGCTCGCGGCCGACACCTGGGAGCGCACCGGCAACACGGCCGCCGCGCCCCTCGCGCACGCGCTCGCGTGGGCGGTCGGAGGGCCCGCGCCCGAGGCGGGCGCCGAGGC
>JAYTCP010000588.1:0-9948 GCA_043736435.1 Planctomycetia bacterium
CCTCGGCCGTCTCGGGGAGGCGCGGGAGCACCACGAGCGGTCCCTCGCGCTCTCGCGGGAGATCGGGGACCGGCAGAACGAGACGGTCGCTACGGTGAACCTCGGGACCGTCTTCTGGAGGCTCGGCCGCCTCGGGCAAGCGCGGGAGCACTACGAGCGGTCCCTCGCGCTCGCCCGCGAGATCGGTGACCGGCAGGGCGAGGCCAACGCCACGGGGAACTTGGGGTCCTTCTTCCGCTCCCTCGACCGCCTCGGGGAGGCGCGGGAGCACAACGAGCGGTCCCTCGCGCTCTCCCGGGAGATCGGGGACCGTCGGAACGAGGCCGCCGCCACGGGGAACCTGGGCAACGTCTTCTTGAGCCTCGGTCGCCTCGGGGAGGCGCGGGAGCACTTCGAGCGGCACCTCGCGCTCGCCCGCGAGATCGGGATCCGGCAGGGCGAGGCCTTCGCCACGGGATGCCTGGGCAACGTCTTCGTGAGCCTCGGTCGCCTCGGGGAAGCGCGGGAGCACAACGAGCGGTACCTCGCGCTCTCCCGGGAGATCAGGGACCGCCGGAGCGTGGGCTTCGCGCTCCAGTGTCTCGCGGACATCTCCACGGAGGACGGCGACGCCGCCGCGGCGGAGCGCTGCTACGCGGAGACGCTCGCTCTGCGCAGGGAGATCGGCCACCGCGTCGGCGAGGCGGACACGCTTCGCGCGCGGGGCTCGCTGTTCGCCCGGCTCGGTCGCAGGGACGAGGCGCGCGTCACGCTCGCCGAGGCGCTCGCACTCGCCCGTGAACTCTCGCTACCCCACATCGAGCTCCTCGCGACGGCGCACCTTGCGACGCTTCCCGGCGGCGATGTCGCTGCGGCACTCGCGGCCCTCGCGGCGCACGCAGGCCACGCCGAGATGCAAGAGGCGATGCAGGCCCGCTTCCTCCTCTGGCAGGCGACCCTCGACCCCGCCCACCTCGCGGAAGCCAAGCGCCTGCTCGACTTCTTCGTCGAGCACGCGCCGCACGACTGCCGCGAGTCGATGCTCGCGAACCTCCGCCTCCACCGCGAGATCGCCGCCGCGGCGAGGGAGCAGGGGCTTCCCCTCGCCGCGGACTCCTCGCGCGCCGGCGACGAACGATCGGCAGGGTCAGCCGACGCATGACGCCGGACGGACCCTACTTCCGAAGCCAGAGGAACGATCCGCCGGTGTCTGTCGTGCCGACGATGTTGCCGTTGGGGTCCAACGACATGTTCCCGGCGGACTTGTAGCTGTACCTGTTCCGGTACACGGCCCAGTCGTCGTTGAAGGTGCCGCTCACGCTCACCGTGAACGAGTAGCTCCCGTCGGCGCCGACACGGCCGCTGAGGGATCCCTTCTGGGTGAACTGAGCGCTGGAGTACGAGAACGAACTCGTGATCCGCCCTGCATCCGAGATCGAGACGACCCACGAGTCGAACTCGCTCTACGGATCAGCGCCCGCGTACGTCCCCGAGAACGGGCTCGCGCTCGGCGCCGCCCGCGCCCGGCGGCCGGGACGTCCGGTCGTCACGCGCGGGTCGGAGACCGGGCGTGACGCGGCTCGCCTGCCCGGCAGAGCGCTCTTGAGGTTTCCGTCCCCGGACCGGACACGGATTCCCGCGCTTTCTTCGCGCCCCGCGCCCGACGGCGACGCCCAGCGCCCGCGGTCGCTGCCGCGGTAGACCGACTGTCCCTGGAAGCGCGAGATCGAGGCCGCGGCGAGGGAGCAGGGGCTTCCCCTCGCCGCGGACGCCGTCACCGGTTTTGCCTACGGCGCTGGTGGTCAGGGGTTGAAGACTGCCCTGGCCTCGCAGTAATCAGCAAAATTGAAGCCGTGTGAGCCAACTGGACCTGACCAGTCGGCTGTAAAGGGGCCCCAAGCGAAGCTCGCGGGGACAGCGCCGATCAGCGCTGAAGCCAGGTCCGCTTCAACGATCGTGCCGTTGATGGTGAATGGGACAGGGGT
The DNA here is from genome assembly GCA_043736435.1 of Planctomycetia bacterium. Lineage (GTDB taxonomy): Bacteria > Planctomycetota > PLA2 > PLA2 > JAEUHO01 > JAYTCP01. The sequence goes on from JAYTCP010000588.1 coordinate 1,965, forward strand.
GATGATCGCCTCTCCGCCAGTGAGAAGAGGTCTCCTGTCGATCGCGTTTCCCGCGAATCTGGTGCCATCCCAGCTGACGCACACGATGAATTCCGGAGGCCTTCCCACCGGCTTTCCGTGGACGTTCCCGACTTCAGCGGCCTCCTTCCAAGGGTAACCCTCAGGACCTGTGGTGGGGTCCAAGTCGAAGATCCAGAACCACCACATTCCCGAGCTTCCGCGTGGCGTCTGGGGCGGAGCGTCGGGTACGGGAGCTGCCACTTCCATGAGCAACTCGAAGTCTCCATTTGCCGCCCTCGTCATCTGGCCAAAGACGAAGTCTTGGAATGCTGGAACGTTCTTGAAGATGGTGTCGCCGACGGGGTCGGAGACCGTGCTGACAAGACTCACGCTCGGCGCCGCGTCCGCCGTCGGGCTGCCGACGTCGAGCACCGCTACCGCGCCCAGCGCCGCCAGCACCAGGCATCCCGCAAGCGCCCATCGAGTCATCGACCGCATCATCGTCCACCTCGTTTGCCACGTCGCCTGATCGCCGCCCGCGCGCTGCGGCCGGGACGTCCGGTCGTCACGCGCGGGACGGAGACCGGGCGTGACGCGGCTCGCCTGCCCGGCACAAGGCTCTTGAGGTTTCCGTCCCCGGGCCGGACACGGATTCCCGCGCTCTCTTCGCGCCCCGCGCCCGACGGCTACGCCCAGCGCCTGCGGTCGCTGCCGCGGTAGCCCGGACAGCCCTCCTGGGAACCCTCCAAGAGGTGCGCGACCGCTGTAAGTCGTTGCGCGGCAGGCAAGTCCTGCACGGCGGTCGCCGGTCTTGAAAACCGCTACGCCGCACGGGGGAGAATCAGGTGCCGAGTGGATGGTCTGCGGGGTCGCCAGAGGTCCCAAGGTCACCTGCGGCCCAACGGGTGTGCTGACGAGTGCACAGGTTGCGCTGCACCGGGCCTCACCTGCTGGGACGAGCGGCCGGGACAGGGTCTTGGGGGCGGTCAGGATGCGGTAGCAACGAGGCAACGCACGAGAACCGTTCTAGTTGTCGCTACCCGCTGAAGCGCATCCGAACTCGATGCACCGTTCTAGTTGTCGCTGAGCAGACGTGCGCGCGGCCTTCAAGGAAGCGACGCGGCCCACCTGCGGGATCCACCCGGATAGGGGGCAGGCGCCAACCGGGGGGACCATCGCCCGGGGGGGCAGACGTCACTCTTGCTTGCGCGCCTCCACGCGCCACGGAATTGCTCCCCCCCGGACCCCTGAGGCGTCTTATCGTTCATCGACGATGAGCAATCAAGACACCCCCTCCGCTGAACCTTGCTGCCCCCTGCCGCTCCCGCCGCTCGACCCGCACCCGCTCGACGGGGACGCGGCCGACGAGGAGCTCGCCCGTTTGGCGAAGGCCACGGGCCACCCGGCCCGCGTCCGCATCCTTCGCCTGCTCGCACACCGCTCGAGCTGCGTCTGCGGCGAGATCGTCGACGAGCTCCCGCTCGCGCAGAGCACGGTCTCGCAGCACCTGAAGCTCCTCAAGGAAGCCGGCCTCGTCCGCGGAACCGTGGACGGCCCGCGCGTCTGCTACTGCCTCGAGCCCACGGGGCTCCTGCGCCTGAAGGCCCTCGTCGCCGCGCTCTGAGCCCGCCCGCCCCCGCCGCCCCCTGAACCTCCCCCCCCGACCGTCGCCCCCGCTCCTCGAAAGGAAGTCCCCATGCCCTCCACCGTGAAGGTGTTCGATCCCGCCCTCTGCTGCTCGACCGGCGTCTGCGGCCCCACCTCGGATTCGTCGCTGCCGCGCATCGCCGCCGACCTCGAGTGGCTGCGGGGGCAAGGGGTCGCGGTCGCGCGATTCAACCTCGCCCAGGAGCCCGGCGCGTTCGTGGCCGAGGCCGTCGTGCGGAGGGCCCTCGAAGAGGGCGGGGTCGAGCGCCTGCCCCTCGTCCTCGTCGACGGTCGGGTCCTCTCGCAGGGCCGCTACCCCGATCGCGCGACGCTGGCCGCGGCCCTGTCGCTCGGGGTCCCGGTCGGAGCCGTCGATGCCGCCCCCGCGTGCTGCGAGCCTAACGATCCGTCGTGCTGTGCGCCGATCCCCCGCGATCAGAAGCCGCGCGTCTCGAAGGGCGGCTGCTGCTGATGTCCGCCCTCGCGCCCCTGGTCGCGGGCGCGACGCGCGCGCTCTTCGTCACGGGGAAGGGCGGCGTCGGCAAGACCTCCCTCGCCTGCGCGCTCGCCGTCGGCCTCGCCGACCGCGGTCGCCGCACGCTCCTCGTCAGCACCGATCCCGCGTCGAACCTCGACGAGGTGCTGGGCGTCCCCCTCTCGAACGCGCCGACGCCCATCCCCGGGGCGCCCGGGCTCTTCGCGAGCAACCTCGACCCCATCGCGTCCGCCCGCGCCTATCGCGAGCGCATCCTCGCGCCGGTGCGCGGGCTCCTGCCCGTCGAGGCGCTCTCGAGCATCGAGGAGCAGCTCTCCGGCGCGTGCACCGTCGAGATCGCCGCGTTCGACGAGTTCTCGCGGCTCCTCGCCGACCCCACGCTCACCTCGGACTTCGATCACGTCGTCTTCGACACCGCGCCCACCGGGCACACCCTGCGCCTGCTCGCGCTCCCCGCCGCGTGGACCGACTTCCTCGCGTCCTCCGCCGTGGGCGCATCGTGCCTCGGGCCCCTGGCCGGCCTTTCGGCGCAGCGCTCCCTCTACGAGGCCACCCGCAGCGCCCTCGCCGATCCCGCGATCACGACCCTCGTGCTCGTGAGCCGCGCCGAGCGCACGGCCCTGCGCGAGGCCGAGCGTGCCCGCGCCGAGCTCGAGCCGCTGGGCCTTCACCCCCGGGTCCTCGTCGTCAACGCGGTCTTCGAGGCGACCGACGCGACCGATCCCGTCGCCCTCGCGCTCGAAGCCAGGGGCCGCCTCGCGCTCGAGGACCTCCCCGCGGGCCTGCGCGCGATGACGAGGGTCGACGTGCCCCTGCTCGCGCGGCAGGTCCTCGGCGTCGAGGCGGCGCGCCATCTGCTCGCCGCGGCCGGCGCGGCCCGGCCGGCCCGTGCGCGGGTGCTCCGCCCCCCGGCTCCCGCCCCCGTGCCGAGCGACCCGCCCCTCGACGCGTTGGTCGCCGAGATCGCGGCCTCCGGGCACGGGGTCGTCTTCACCATGGGCAAGGGCGGCGTCGGCAAGACGTCCGTCGCGCGCTTCCTCGCCGAAGGCCTCGCTCGACGAGGGGCCCCCGTCCACTGGACGACCACCGACCCCGCCGGCTCGGTCTCCGCGTGCGACCGTACGCCCCCTCCGACCCTGCGCGTCAGCCGCATCGACCCCCGGGCAGAGACCGCCGCCTATGCCGCGGAGGTCCTCGCCTCTCAGCCCGATCTCGACGCTGCGGGCCGGGCCCTCCTCGAGGAGGACCTCCGTTCCCCGTGCACCGAGGAGATCGCCGTCTTCCGCGCGCTCGCGCGCGTCGTGGCCGACGGCGTCGACGGCTTCGTCGTGATCGACACGGCGCCCACGGGCCACACGATCCTCCTGCTCGACGCCGCGGGCTCGTACCACCGCGAGGTCACCCGGACCACCGGGGCCGTCCCCGAGGCGGTCCGCGCGCTGCTCCCCCGACTGCGGGACCCCCGCTTCACGAAGGTCGTCCTCGTCACCCTCCCCGAGGCCACCCCGGTCCACGAGGCCTCCCATCTCCAGGACGACCTGCGACGGGCCGGCATCGAGCCCTTCGCCTGGGTGGTCAACCAGTGCCTGACGCCCCTTCCCGTCCGGGATCCCGTGCTCGTACAGCGCAAGGCGGCCGAGGCTCGCCTGCTCGTCGAGGTCCGCGGGCTCTCTCGTCGCATGCACGTCGTTCCGTGGATGGCCGACGTCGAGAGGACGACCTCTCCCGACCTCGAGCTCGCACCCATGGACGTGACGACGGGGATGGGACGCGAAGCGAGGGAGTGATCGGTCTCGCTTCGACGTGCGAGGGGGTCGTCGGCCGTTCGATCCGAGGGAGGAGTGGGGGGGGAGTGGGGGGGGCGAGGGGTACCTTCTTGCGGTTCGACCGTCGATGATCGGTCAAGTGACCCGGGAGTTTTCGGCTGCCTTGTGGCAGCATCCATCCTCGCGTGCACTCTTCCTCTCCTCCGCTGCTGCCGGACGTGTTCGAGCGCATCGCTGCGCTCCACTCCGATCGCGTCGCCATCGACGTCCCGCCGGGACGCGGACATCCCACGCGGCAGCTCGTCACGTACGCGCAGGCCGCGGCGGGCGCGCGGGCCCTCGCCGCCGACCTCGCGACGCACGTGTCGGGCGAGTGCGTCGTCGCGATCCTCCTGCCGCGGCACGACGCCGCGCTCTTCGTCGCCCAGATCGGCGTGATGGCGGCCGGTGGCGCGTTCACCTGTCTCGACCCGAGCGCTCCCGACGCGCACCTCCGCTTCGTGCTCGAGGACTCGGGCGCGGTCGCGGTGCTGACCGATGCGGAGGGCCTCGCGCGCCTGGGCGCGCACGGGCCCGATCGACGCATCGACGTGCGTGCATGGTGGGAGTCGTTCGGCCGAGCCTCCCACGCCAACGGACACGGCAACGGTACCGGCAACGGCTCGGCTGTCCTCCCCTCGTCGGGCCCCCTGGGCCCGAAAGCCCCTTCGCCCCGCCCGGCGTGGCTGTCCCCCAAGAGCCTCGCGTACGTGATCTACACGTCGGGCAGCACCGGCAAGCCCAAGGGCGTGCTCATCGAGCACGCGGGCATCGCGAACCTCGTCGCGTCCGACGTCACCCGGTTCGGCCTGAGCCCGAACGATCGCGCGGCCGAGCTGTCGTCGGCGGCGTACGACTCCTCCCTCGAGGAGATCTGGCTCGCGTTCGGCGTCGGGGCGACGCTCGTGGTGCTCGACGACGAGGTGGCGCGGCTCGGGCCGGACCTCGGGCCGTGGCTGCGGAACGAGCGCGTCACGGTGTTCTGCCCGCCGCCGACGCTCCTGCGCACGATGGGCCTCGACGACCCGAAGACGGCCCTGCCCGACCTGAAGCTCGTCTACGTGGGCGGCGAGGCCCTCGAGCGCGACGTGGCCGACCGGTGGGCGCCGGGCCGCCGGCTCGAGAACGGCTACGGCCCGACGGAGTGCACGGTGACGGTCCTGCGCACGCGCGTGGAGGCGGGCGAGCCGGTGACCATCGGGCTCCCGGTCGACGGGCACCGCGCGTGGGTGCTCAACGACCGCCTGGAGGAGGTCCCGCCCGGCGAGCCGGGCGAGCTCTGCATCGGCGGGGTCGGGCTCGCGCGCGGCTACCTGTCGCGACCCGAGCTCACGGCCGAGCGCTTCCCCGAGCACCCTCGCCTCGGGCGCATCTACCGCACCGGCGACCTCGTGCGCTTCGACCCGGCGACCGGCCACCACTACCTCGGGCGCATCGACCAGCAGGTGAAGATCCGCGGGCACCGCGTCGAGCTGGGCGCCGTCGAGAGCGCGCTGGCCTCCCTGCCCGGCGTGCGCGAGGCGGTGTGCCGGCTCCAGGCCTCGCCGACGGGGCCCGTGCTGGCGGCGTACGTGACGGCTCTCGACGCGGCGCGGCCCCCGCGCTGGGACGACCTCGCGCCGCGGCTTCGGGAGCTGGTGGCCGAGCCCATGGTGCCCGGGCGCTTCGCGGTCCTCGACGCGCTGCCGAAGCTCCCCAGCGGGAAGCTCGATCGGCGCACGCTTCCCGACATCGAGGCGCCGCTGCGCGCGGTGGCGGGCGACGTCGTCGCGCCGAAGACGGAGGGCGAGCGGCTCGTGAGCGAGGCGTTCGGCGCCGTCCTCGGACTCCCGGGCGCGGTGTCGGTGGCCGCCGACTTCTTCCTCGACCTCGGCGGCAGCTCGGTCGGGGCCGCGCAGGTGATCTCGCGCCTGCGCCGCCACCCGGAGACGAGCGCGCTCACCGTGCGCGACCTCTACCAGGCCCGGACCGCGGCCGTCCTGGCCCATCGCGCGACGTCCATGGCTCCGAGCCACGCGGGGATGGCGGCCGCCGCGCCGAGCGGCGGCGGGCATCCGGTGCTCGTGACCTGCGCGCAGGCCCTGTGGGTCCTCGCGGGCATCGCGATCGCGAGCCTCGTGCTCTATGGCGTCGCGTACGGGGTCGTGCCGCGTCTCCTCGGGACCCTGGGCCTCGCGGGGGCCATCCTCGCGGCGCCGTTCGTCCTGAGCGTCCTCACCCTGCTGTACGCGCCGTTCGCGGTGGCCTTGGCCGTCGCCGCCAAGCGCCTGCTCGTCGGGCGCTACCGCGCGATGCGCGCGCCGGCCTGGGGCGGCTTCCACCTCCGGCACTGGATGGTGTCCCGCGCGGCGGCGCTGATCCCGTTCGGGCTGCTCGACGACACCGTCTTCCTCGGGACGGTGCTGCGAGCGCTCGGCGCGCGCGTCGGGCGTCGGGTGCACGTCCATCGCGGCGTCGACCTCACGGGAGGCGGGTGGGACCTGCTCGAGATCGGCGACGGCGCGTCCATCGGCCAGGAGGTCTCCCTCCGCCTCGTGACGCTCGATGCCGGTCATGTCGTCGTGGGTCCCGTGACGGTGGGCGCGGAGGCCATGCTCGAGACGCGCTCGGGCGTCGATGCCGGCGCGAGCGTCGGCCCCGGGGCCGTCGTCGGGCCGCTCGCGTGGGTGTCGCCCGGCGTGCACGTCCCCGCCGGCCAGCGGTGGGACGGCGTCCCGGTGCGCGCGACGGGCCCGGCCGGGCCCGTGCCGGTGCTGCCCGCGGGCGCGCGCGAGCTCTCGCCCCGGGCCCACGGGCTGCTCATCCTCGCCCTGCGCCTGCTGCGGCCCGCAACCGCCCAGGCGCTCGCCTTCGGCATCCCCGCGATCCTCATCGCCCGCGCGAACGGCGTCGACGAGGCCTACCTGCTCGCGAGCCTCTCGGACCCCGCTTCCCACCTGCGGGGCTACCTCGCCGTCGTCCTCCTCGCGATGCTCTCGGTGCCGATGGGATCGCTGCTCTCGGCGCTCTACGCGCGTGTCCTCGGCCCCGTGCGGCCCGGCGTCCTCCCGCGGTTCGGCCTCGGGTACCTGCGCGTGCTGGCGAAGGTCGACGCGGTGACGCGCACCTGCAACTTCCTGAGCGGCACGCTCTTCTGGCCCGTGTGGCTCCGGTTGGCGGGCATGAAGGTGGGACGCGGCTGCGAGATCAGCACGATCACCGACGTCGTGCCCGAGTGCGTGACGATCGGCGAGAAGAGCTTCCTCGCCGACGGGATCTACCTCGGCGGGCCGCGGGTGCGCTGCGGCACGGTCGAGGTGGGGGCCACGTCGATCGGCGCGGGCGCGTTCATCGGGAACCACGTCGTGATCCCGGGCGGGTGCCGCCTGCCGGAGAAGGTGCTCCTCGGCGTGTCCACGGTGGCCGACGACGCCGTCATCCGACCCGGGACGGCGTGGTTCGGCCACCCCGCGTTCGAGATGCCGCGGCAGGAGGTCGTCGTCTACGACCGCCGACTCACGCACGAGCCGACGTTCCTGCGTCGGCTCACGCGCTTCGTCTGGGAGGCGGGTCGCGTCGTGCTGCCCGTGCCGCCGGTGCTGGTCCTGCTCGCGTGGCTCGAGGTGCTCGAGCAGGCGCGCACCGGGCTCGATCCGCTGCCGCGGCTCGCCCTCGCCGTGCCGGCCGCCACCCTCGGCGCCGCGGTCGCCCTCATCCTGCTCGGCATCGCGGCGAAGTGGGTGCTGCTGTGGCGGGTGCGGCCCGGCCAACGGCCCCTCTGGTCGTGCTGGTGCTCGCGGTGGGACTTCTTCTACGTCGCCTGGGACGCCTGGTGCGCGCGCATCCTCGCAGTGCTCGAGGGCACGCTGCTGATGCCCGTCGTCCTGCGCGCGGTCGGCACGAAGGTCGGCAAGCGCGCCCTCCTCGGCTCCGGGTTCGCCCACGTGGTCGATCCCGACATGCTCGTGCTCGAGGACGACGTGACCGTCCACGCGATGTTCCAGGCCCACAGCTTCGAGGACCGCGTCCTCAAGATGGACCGCGTCCTCGTCGAGCG
>JAYTCP010000589.1:0-1809 GCA_043736435.1 Planctomycetia bacterium
GTCGCGGTTGGCGTCGGCGGCGAGGAAGCGCTTGATCTCGGCGGGCTGCGCGGGGAACTCGTTCTTGTCGGGGTCGTCGCTGCGGGTGATCTGACCGTCGCCGTCCTTGTCCCACGAGACGAAGAGCGCTTCGGCCGCGAGCGCGCGCTCGGTGGTCGGCACCAGCTCGACCGGCCGCACGGTGTCGAAGATGGCGGCCACGGACAGGTCGAGCCGGTTGTTGCCGACCGCGACCTTCTCGACGGAGCCGTCGCGTCCAGGGACGAACCGGGTGGCGTTGCCGAGCGAGTCGACCAAACCCACCACGTCCTTGCGGTCGGTGGTGGTGACCTCGTACATCGTGAAGGTCGGGCCGCCGCGCACCTGGCGATGCTCCCGCGCGACCACGTACCCGAGGTGGGCCGGGGCCTTCCCCATGATCTCCTGGGTGACCTTCCAGACGCCCTTCTGCTGCCCGACGATCCAGCCCCCGCGATCGAGGGACATGTCGCCCACGGGGACCGAGACGGCGAACGGCACCGGCTCGGGGTAGACGGCCCCCCCGGATCGGCGGCCCGCGCAGCCCCCGAGGCCGAGGAGCGGGGCGACGGCGAGGGCGGCGAGCCCGAGCGCGGGCACGAACGGGATACGACAACGGCTCATGGCTCTGCGACCCTCCGGGGCGGAACGCCGTAGGATATCCGCCCCCGGGCTCGCGCGACAAGAGAGCGTTCTCCCCCGCCCCCACGCCCCCACCCTCGTCCCGCCCTTCTCCGGACCCCGTCCCATCGCCCCGACCGCCGGCCCGACCGATCTCGACGCGCTGCTCTCCCCCTCCGGACCGCTCGCGGCGGCGCTCGGGGGGTATGAGGACCGTCCGCAGCAGGCCCGCATGGCGCGTGCGGTCGACGCCGCCCTCCGGACGCGCCGGCACCTGCTCGTCGAGGCGGGGACGGGGGTCGGCAAGTCGTTCGGCTATCTGATCCCCGCGCTCCGGTGGGCCGCCGAGACGGGCGGCAAGGTGGCCGTCGCCACGAGCACGATCGCCCTCCAGGAGCAGCTGGTCTTGAAGGACCTGCCCGTCCTCGCGGAGGCGCTGCCGTTCGAGGTCTCGTTCACCCTCGTGAAGGGCCGGGGCAACTGGCTCTGCCGCCGCCGGCTCGAGCTCGCGGCGGGATCGGACGCGTCCCTCTTCCCCGACGACGAGCAGCACGCGCAGCTCGCCGCCATCCGGTCCGCGTCCGACGCGGGCATCGGCAGCCGGCAGGACCTGCCGTTCGTGCCGAGGGAGGACGTGTGGGACGCCGTCCGGGCGGAGAGCGGGAACTGCCTCCACAAGGCGTGCCCGCACTACGAGCGGTGCGCCTACCAGGCGGCGAAGCGCAGGGCCCACTCCGTCCACCTGCTCGTGATGAACCACCACGTGCTGCTGGCCGACCTCGCCCTCCGCCGTTCGGGGGCCTCGTTCCTCCCGCCCGTCGACGCGATCGTGGTCGACGAGGCCCACGACCTCGAGGACACGGCGGGGGAGAGCCTCGGGTCGAGGCTCACCTCGCGCGGCCTGTCGACGGCGCTCGCCCGGCTGTGGAACGAGCGGCGCGGCGCGGGGCTCCTCGCGGCGCACCCCGACGCCGGCCTGCGCGCGGCGGTTGACGAGACGCGGCACGCGGTGCGCGACTTCTTCGACAAGCTGCGCGCGAGCCTTCGCGCCCGGGAGGGCTCGGGCCTCGTACCCCTCGAGGGGCCGTTGCCGGGCGATGACCTCCTCTCGCCGCGTCTGCGGGGGCTCGCTCAGGCGATCGACAGGGGCCTGCCCGCCGCGGGCGCGCG
>JAYTCP010000590.1:0-3485 GCA_043736435.1 Planctomycetia bacterium
AGCGCGCCGACCGGCACCGGGCGACGCAGGCGCGGGATCCCGAGCGCCCGGGCCTCGGCCGCGAACGCGCGATAGATGCCGGGCAGGAGGAACGCATGCCGGTGCGCGTCCACGTGGCCGGGCACGAGCCCCAGCGCCCGCGCGCGACCCACCTGCTCGCGGACGTCGGCGCGCACGGACGCCGCGGGGACGCGCCCGACGGCCGCGCGCAGCAGATAGCGCCCGAGGGAGCCGTGCGCCAGATCGACGTGCACTCCGAGGCGCGCCCGGGGAGCACGGGCGATCCAGGCGGCGGCGGCCGCGCTTGCGGTCGGGCCGTCGACGAGCAGGGAGACCGCCGTCAGCCCGCCCGTGCATGCGGCCTCGAGAAGCCCCGCGTCCACCCCGGGCGAGAGGCCGAGGTCGTCGCCGGTGATCTCGACCCGGGCCCCGCGCGCCCGGGCGCGCGCCGGCGCGCGGGCCTCGCGGATCGCCGCCCCGTACGCGCCGAAGCCGCGATCCCGAACGAACGTGGCGGCGGTGTCGACGCCCGAGGCGAGGAAGCCGCGCCACCCGATCCGCGTGCCGCGGTCGAGGAAGTCGACGGCCACGGGCCCCGAGACGATCCGCGCGCCGAGCCGGTGCGCGAGCACGAGGAGCTCGATGTCCCAGGCCCAGCGCCGCGTGCGGATCGCGGGCACGACGGCGCGGGCGAGGTCGCGGCGGAGGATCTTGAGGCCCGTCTGCGTGTCGCGGATCGGGAGCCGGAAGAGCACGGAGGTGACGGCGAGATACAGGCGCGAGAGGAGGACTCGGTGGAAGGGACGGCGCTGGGACGCGCCGGGCGCGTACTTGCTCCCCACGGCGACGTCCGCGCCCGCGGCCTCGAGGCGCGCGAGGAGCGGGCCCACCTGGTCGGGGGCGATCTCGAGGTCGGCGTCGAGGAAGACGAGGACGGCCCCCCGCGCCCCCCCACATCCTGTGGCAAGGGCTGCCCCCTTGCCCTGGTTGCCTGCGTGGCGCAGCACGCGGATCCGCGGATCCTCGCGGGCCGCGACGTCGGCCTCCGCCGCCGTCGCGTCGCGGCTGCCGTCGTCCACGAGCAGCACCTCGAAGGACCGGCCGAGGGCGGTCATCGCCGCGCAGATGCGGGCGAGGTGCGCGCGGACGTGCGGCGCCTCGTCGAAGGCGGGGACGACGACGGAGAGCTCGACGACGGAGGTCACCGGCGGGGCCCCCGCGTCAGGGCCGCTCGTAGACGACGAGCCGGCGCGGGAACCCGGAGCCGGGCGCGCGGAACTCGAGGTCCTCGAGGGCACGCAGGCCGTAGCCCTTCGCGAGGGAGAGGCCCGCGGCGCGCTCGGCGGCGTCGAGCCCGAAGGCCTTCCAGTGCACGATTCGGCCTCCCGGCGCGAGCCACGGCGCGGCCTCCTTCGTGGTGGGTGCGAGGTCGCCCACGGCGCGGACCGTGACGAGGTCGACCGAGCGCTCGAGGGAGGGACGGCGCAGGAGCACCTCCCGCCCGTCGCACGCGAGGACCTCGACGTTTCCGATCCCCACGGAGGCGAGGCAGCGCCCGACGGCGTTCGCCTTCTTCGCCGTCCGGTCGACGAGCAGCGTCGCGCAGGTGGGCCAGGCGAGGGCGACGACGACGCCCGGCAGGCCGTTCCCGGTGCCGAGGTCCACGGCGCGACGGGGAGGCGGGGCGTCTTTGGGCCACACGGCGCACACGGGGAGGGCGTCCAGCGCCAGGATGTCGAGCGCGGCCTCCAGGGTCTTGGCGCCCGTCAGGTTCACGTGTGCGCTCTCGGCGAGGACGGCCTCGACGTAGCGGATGAGGGTGGGCAGCGCGCCGATGGGGAAGCCGTAGCGCTCGGCGGCAACGGCCAGGCGGGCGACGGCTTCGTCGGCGGGGGTGGACGTCACGGCTTGACCTTCGCATGGACCGTTCCCGGATGCACCCACTTCGACCCCGGGCGAGGCGGGGCATGCCCGGTCGGCTCCTTCGTCCTCGACGAGGCCCTCGCGGCCGCGGGCCTCACGCGCCTCGACCTCGGCTCGAGGGCCCGCGGCACGTGGGACCGCTACCCGATGGACGCGCCCTACCGGATGCGGCACGCGGAGGAGCTGTCCGCGGATCCGCTCGCGACGATCCCCTGGCTGCGCGCCATTCTCCAGGTCGCGCCCGGCCCGACCGGTCCCGGCACGCGAGGGCCGCGAGACCGTGTAGGGAGCGCGCGTACGGCGCTCCGGGGGCGAGGTCCGCGCGATGCCCCCCCGTCGCCTCACAGCACCGGCGAGAACAGCTCCGCGGCGGCGCGCAGCACGCGCTTCCCCCACCCGGCGGCGGCGAGCTCCTCGAGCGTGACCCTGCGTGCGTCGGCGACGTGGCTCTCGAACCACGCGACCACCGGACGGGCCACGTCCATGCTGAGCATGGCGACGTTCAGCTCGAAGTTGAGGCGCAGGCTCCGGGCGTCCAGGTTCGTGCTGCCGAGCGTCACCAGGCGACCGTCCACCACCACGACCTTCGCGTGGATCATCCGCGGGTGGCACCAGAGCTCGATCCCAGCGGCGATCAGCCGCGGCATGTACGCCTCGGAGGCCCAGCGGACGACCCGGTGGTCGACGGGCTCGCCGTAGAGCAGGCGGACTCGACATCCGCGCTTCGAGGCCACGCGCAGGGCCGCCTCGATGGGCTCGGTCGGGACCAGGTAGGGAGACATCACGTCCACGGTGCGGCGAGCGGACGTGATCACGCGGAACATGTGCTCCTCGGCGGCCGGCTCGTCCTGGTCGGGGCCGGACGCCACCACCTGCACGGCCACGTCCCCGGCCGGGGCCGCGAGCGGGTAGTACGCTTCGGCCGCCAAGAGCTTCCCCGTCGCGAAGCACCAGTCCTCGGCGAACACGCGCTGGAGGCTCGCGACGACAGGCCCCTTCAGCGACGCGTGCGCGTCCACCCACCGGTCGCGCAGCGCGTACTCGTCCGCGACGTTCATGCCGCCCGTGAACGCGACGGTGCCGTCGACGACGAGGAGCTTGCGGTGGTTGCGCAGGTTCGCGCGGAGCCTCGTCAGGGCGCGGCCGACGGGCAGGAAGCCGGAGACCTCCCCGCCCGCGTGCACGACAGGATCGAGGAAGGACGCGCCGGGCGACGCGCTGCCGAGCCCGTCCACCAGCACGCGCACCTCGACGCCCCGTCGTGCGGTCGCCTCGAGCAGGGCGCGGGCCACGTGACCCGTGCGGTCGTCCTTGAAGATGTAGGTCACCAGGTGGACGTGGTGCTTCGCGCCCTCGATCGCCGCGCGCGCCGCCCCGAACGCGGCCGGCCCGGTCAGGAGCGGCACGACCTCGTTCCCGGGGATCAGGTACGCCTCCTCCTCGCCTCCGTCCCCCTCGACGAGCTCCGCGGTCGTGCGGGGCGGCGAGCGCGCGGGGAGCCGTCGCGACCTGCCGAGCTCCCGATCCGCGTCGGCGAACCAGGCGCCGCTTCGCTAGCGGAG
>JAYTCP010000591.1:0-5762 GCA_043736435.1 Planctomycetia bacterium
CCCGCGCGTCCGCGATCGCGAGCCGCACCTCCATGCGCCGCTCGCCGACGGCCTTGATCCGCGTCTCGAGCGCGACGAAGGCGGTCATCGCCTCTTCCGCGCTCGCCTCGGCGGTCGTCCGATCGGCCTCGAGGGCGACGGCGACGCCGGAGGCGGCGGAGGCCCCGGCCGTGGCCGTGGCGCGCAGCCCCTCGAGCTCGCGGCTCTCGGTCTCGCACTGCGTCGCCGCGTCGACGAGGTGGGTCCGCTCCTTCTCGCTCCGCGCCAGGGCCGCCCCGTGGCGGCTGCGGTCCTCCGCGCGACGGGACAGCTCCTGGCGGAGCCGCCGCATCGTCTCCTCCGCGGAGCGGGTCGCGGCGCGCGCCGCGTCGGCCCCGGCCACCGCAGCCTCGAGGTCGGTGGTCAGGGTGCGGACCTCGTCGGTCAGGCGGCGCACCTCCGCCGCGCGCTCGACGAGGCCGAGGGCCGAGGCCCCGCCCCCACTCACCAGGCTCCCGGCGGCGGTGATGCGCTCGCCGGCCGGCGTCACCGCCTCGGCACCCGGCGTGCGGCGCCAGAGGGCGACGCCCGCCGCCAGGTCGGGCACCAGCACGCACCCGGCCGCGGCCGACGCGACCAGCCGCACCACGGCGGGGTCGCCCCGCACCTCGCCCACCTCGCTCGGGAGGGTCGGAACCTCGGCTCGCGCGAGGTCGAGGGCCAGGAACCGGGCGCGGGAGCCGCCCTTCGCCCGCAGCCACTCGAGCCAGCGCAGGGCGTCGCCCGTGGTCTTTACGACCACGGCGCCGGCCGCGTTGCCCAGCAGCCGGTCGAGGACGTGGGCGCCGTCCCGGGTCACCTCGACCTGGTCGGCCAGGAGCCCGAGGACCCCGCCATGGTCGGAGCGGCGCGCCGCCTCCTCGAGGACCTGCTTCACCCCGCCCTCGACGCCCTCGTAGGACGCCGCGAGCCGCTTCAGCACGTCGAGGCGCTCGGAGCGCTTCGCGCGCTCCTCGCCGAGCTCTGAGCGGCGGCGCTCGGCGGACTCCGCCTCGTCGGCGTGGCGGTTCCTCGCATCCTCGGCCTCGCCGAGCGCCTGGCCGGCCGTCGCCGACTCCGCGTCCATCCGCACGGCGGCCGCGGCGAGGTCGTGCGCCTCCGTCTCCGCCCGCGCCAGGCGCACCCGGAGCTCGACCAGCTGTTCGGAGAGACGGGCAAGACGCGCCTCGGCCTGGCGCGCCTCGGTGCGCCGCTCGGTCTCCTCGTTCCGGGCCTTCGAGATCCGGTGGAGGAGGTCGAGGACCGCCCGCTTGGCCCCCTCGTGGGCCGTGCGGACGCCGTCGGCCTCCGCCACGAGGCGGGCGAGCTGGCCCTCGACGCCGGCGACGTCGCGGTCGAGCCCCTCGGCGCGCACGGCCGCCTCGCGCGACTCGGCGTCGGCCGACTCGGCGTCGGGCAGCAGGCCGGTCGCCTTCGCGTCCGCCTCGACGGCGGCCCGCTCGGCCGCCGCGACGCGGGCCGTGAGGTCGTCCAGGGTCCGCCGCGCGTACGCGATGCGGTCTTCCGCGGCGCGCGCGTCGCCCGATGCCGCCGCGATGGCGCCCTCGAGCGCATGCACGCGGGCCCGCGCGACCTCGCGCTCCTCCTCGCGCCTGCCGGCCTCGCCCTCGAAGGCCGCCAGGTCGACCGCCGCCGCCTCCTCCTTCCCTCGCACCTCGGCGATGGAGCCCTCGAGCGCCTCGCGCTCGGCGACCACGCCGCGCCACCGCAGGACGGCCGCGAGCACCTTCTTGCGCTTGAGCTCGTCGAGGAGCTCGCGGTACCGCCGGGCGCGGCTCGCCTGGGTCTTCAGGCTCCTCAGGCGCTTCTCCTCGAGGTCGAGGACGTCGCGCATGCGCTCGAGGTTCTCGCCCGTCTTCAGGAGCTTCGCCTCCGACTCCTTCTTGCGCTGCTTGTAGCGGCTGACCCCGGCGGCCTCCTCGAAGATGCCGCGCCGGTCCACCGAGTTCGCGCGGAGGAGGGCGTCGATCTGCCCCTGCTCCATGATCGAGTGCCCCTCGGCCCCGAGCCCGGTGTCGAAGAACAGCTCGCGCACGTCCTTCAGGCGCGCCGCGTCGCCGTTGACGAGGTACTCGCTCTCCCCCGACCGGTAGAGACGTCGGGTGATGGCCACCTCGGCCCGCTCCGACGGCAGGGTCTGGTCCGCGTTGTCGAGCGTCAGGGTGACCTCCGACAGACCCGACGCCTTCCGGCCGGCCGCGCCCGCGAAGATGACGTCCTCCATCCGCTTGCCGCGCAGGGACTTGGGGCTCATGTCGCCCAGCACCCACTTCACGGCGTCGACGACGTTGCTCTTGCCGCACCCGTTGGGGCCGACGATCGCGGTGATCCCGTCCCCGAACTCGAAGGTCGTCCGATCGCAGAACGACTTGAAGCCCTGAATCTCGAGGCGGCGGATCTTCATGGTGCGGAACGGTGCTCCGGGTGCCCCGAGGGTGTCACCCATTGGATCGGAACGGGGGGACACGGGGAGGAGCCCCCGGCGGCGGATTCTTCGGGGCGCCGGGGGCAGGCATCCGCCCGCGGGATCGCGGCGGTCCCGGGCCGGTGAGGGTCGCCGCGGCTCACGGGGCAGGTCGCAGCCATCGGCGGGGCCAGGGGTCGAGGGCAAGCTCGACGACGCCGGGATCGGCGGCCGCCTGCTCGAGGGTCGCGAGGAGGTCGTCGAGCCCCGGACGCTTCTCGGGATCGAACCGGCGGACCAGGCGCCACGCGATCCCGCCCGGGTGCGTGCGGTCGCTCCCGACGGCCTCGCGCAGCGTCGCGGGCCCCGCGGGCCGTGCGTCGGCGTAGCTCGCGGCCTCTCGATCGGGCCACCAGCGGGCCGCGCGCTCGAACCGGGCGGCGTCCACCGTGGCGAAGCGCACGCAGGCCTCCTCGTTCGAGGGCGCGGTCACGGCCACCGAGAGCGAGCGCTCGCGCCCCTCCCTGGCCGCCACCGTGACCACGTGGGCCCAGGCGGCCGCGGCGATCGCGTCCCGGCGCGCGGCGGATGCCTCGGGCGCGAGGAGCGCGGCGGCCCGGTCGGCCCCCACCACCTCGATCGCGTGGAACGCGCCCTCGAGGTCGACCATGGGGTCCGGGCCGCTCCGCAGGGTCCACAGGCCCCCGTCGCGCGCCTCGCCGCGGCGGGCGAGAAACCCGACGCGCGCGGACGCCGCGTCCAGGGCGAGCCGGACGAGCCGCCGGAGCTCGTCGAGGAAGGCGTCCTCGTGATCCGCCCCGCAGCGGAGGGCCGCGCCGACGAGGTTCACCGCCGCGACGGTCGCGATGCTGACGTCGCCCGATTCGAACCGCAGGGGGTCGGTCGCGTCCTCGGCACGCACCCGGAGCGCGCGTCCCCCGCGCGACGGAAGCCCGGGAGCGTCGAAGAGGAACCGGGGCTCGCCGGCTTCCGCCGCTCCGGCGAGGGCGTCGCGGAGCAGCGCCCGCGCCGCGGGATCGCGGCTCGCGGCCCGAGGCACCGTCAGGGTGAGCGTCGGGAGGCGATCCCCCGCGCCCTCCCGTCGGAGCTCCGAGGCGGCGGCGAGGATCGCGCGCGCGACCCGTAGGGCGTCGTCGGCCTGGTCGCCGAGGAGGCGGCCGGGCGGCGCGGGGGCGGGGGCCGGACGGGAGAGGAGGCGCGCGGGCACCTCGGCGCCGAGCACGAGCTCGAGCCGGAGGAGGCCTCCGCGGCGCGGGTAGAGGGTGAACGCCGGGGACAGGAGCAGCTCCCGCATCTCGGCGTGGAGCGCGTCCTCGTCGAGCCGGTCCACCATCGGCGCCAGGTGGACGTTCACATCCTCGAGGGCGAAGGTGCGGGCCGCGCTCGCGCCGTGCCGCACCACGGCCTCGGACAGGGCCGAGGCCATCCGCCTCGCCCCGCTCGACCGTGACGCGCCCTCGCCCCGGAGCGAGCGCGCGAGGAGCGCCTCCATGCCGAGCGCGACGTGGGCAAGGGCGAGGGGCGCGCCGAGGTCGTGGAGGTGGAGGTCGCCCTGCCGGTGGGCCTCGGCGGCGCCATGAGGCACGACCTCCTCGAGCACGTACGGGCGCAGCACCTCCTCGCCCAGCGCCTCCGAGAGCGACGCCGGGTCCGCGGCCCGGCGATCGGGGACGCCCTCCGCGAGCCGCCGGGCCCGGTCGCGCTTGGGGACGCCCACGACGCGCTGGCGTTCGCGGCTCGCCGTGCGCCCGCGCGCGAACAGCTCGCTGTCGACGAGGGCGCGGACCAGGGAGGAGGAGATGCGGGGCACGCCGCTCGCGAGGACGCGACCCTCGACCGCGCGGGCGACCTCCTCGGCCGTCGGCTCGTCGAGCCCGGCCTCCTCGAGGAGGGCGCGGGCGATGCGGGCCTTGCTCCACGCCGAGACCGCCCCCGTGCCCTCGCTGCCCACGACGGGCAGGGGACGGTCGGCGGGGTCGTCCTCGAGCACGTGCACGCGCTCGCGGGCGGCCCGCCGCCGGTCGCGGTGGAGGATGTAGGCCTTCGCGGTCCGCGCGTGCCCGGTGTCCACGAGGACGCGCTCGACGGCGTCCTCCACGTCGGCGATGCCGGGGATGCGCCCGCCGTGGGAGCGCTCGAGGTAGAGTCCGACGACCCCCGCGAGCTCCTCGGCCAGGAAGCGGTCCTCGCCGCCGACGCTCCGGGCGGCGCGGTAGATCGCGTCCGCGACCCGGCGGGGCTCGAAGGGGACGAGGCGGCCGTCGCGCTTGCGGATCTGCGTGATCCGCTTCACGCGGGCTCGTCCCTCCCCTTCGACGTGCCGTCGCGAGGCCGATCCCCCGCGCCCCCGGAACCCGGCCCTCCGCCGTCCCGGCCCGCCCCCGGCGCGTCCATCATGGGCTTCAGCTCGTCCATGAACTCCTGGATGTCCTTGAACTCGCGGTAGACCGAGGCGAAGCGGACGTAGGCCACCTGGTCCACCTCCTTCAGCTCGCTCATGACGAGCTGGCCGACGTAGGTGGAGGGCACCTCGCGGTCGAAGGTCTCGAGGACCTTGCCCTCGACGGTCTCGGTGATGCGCTCGAGGGTCTCGAGGGAGACCGGCCGCTTCTCGCACGCCTTGAGCAGGCCCGAGAGGATCTTGCGCCGGTCGAAGGGCTCGCGGCGGTCGTCCTTCTTGATGACGCGGAGCGGGCTCTCCTCGATGCGCTCGTAGGTCGTGTAGCGACGGGAGCAGGCCACGCACTCGCGACGGCGCCGGATCGCGAAGCCGTCGCTGCTCGCGCGGGAGTCGACCACCCGGTCGTCGTCGACCTTGCAGAACGGGCACTTCATGCCGTCCGAGCCTGCCTTCCCGCGTCCGCCCCCCGGCGTCGTGCCGGCGGCGGGACACCCCCCGCGCGAGGGAGTCGGCGGCCGGCGACCCCAGGGATCGGGGCGGCGGGAGCCTACCACCCCGCCGATTGGGGGCGAAGGGTCGCCGGCGCCGCCCCGCATCCGCGGATCGCCCCCGTTCAGGGATCCGGCGACTTCGACGCAGGGCCCGGGTAGAGTCCGGAACCACCGGGGGGCGCCTGGCGGCGCCTACGGACCGCCCCGAACGAGGCAGAGACCGATCCGTGACCGTCGCGATCGTCGCCGACATCCACGCCAACCTCGAGGCCCTGACGACGGTCCTCGACCACGCGGCCGGCAAGGGCATCACCCGGATCGTCTGCCTCGGTGACATCATCGGGTACGGCCCCAACCCTCGCGAGTGCCTGAAGCTCCTGTTCCGCAGCGAGGTCGCCATCATGGG
>JAYTCP010000592.1:0-2827 GCA_043736435.1 Planctomycetia bacterium
CCCCTCCCCGGGAGCCCTCGCTCGCTTCCGGCGCGAAGCCGAGGCCGTCGGGCGCGTCCGTCACCCGGGGCTCTGCCGCGTGATCGAGGTGGGACCCGCCGGCGACTCGGCGTGGATCGCGCTCGAGTACGTGGAGGGCGAGACGCTCGCCTGCGCCCTGCGCCGCGAGCACGGCGCGGACGGCGCGGACGGCGCGACGGCGTCCGCGCGGACGCCGGACGCGCGCTCGATCGACCGCTGGCTCGACGTCGGCGAGCAGGTCGCGCGGGCGCTGCACGCCGCCCACGAGGCGGGCCTCGTCCACCGCGACGTGAAGCCGGCGAACATCATGCTGACCGGCGACGGTCGGGCCGTGGTGCTCGACTTCGGCCTGGCCGCCGGCGCCGAGGGGCCCGAGGAGACGCGCATCACGCGCACCGGGATCCCGGTGGGCACCCCGGCCTACATGTCGCCCGAGCAGGTGCGCGCCGGGAGACAACCCCTCGACCGCCGGACCGACGTCTACTCGCTGGGCGCGACGCTGTACGAGGCGGTGACCCTCGAGCCGCTCTTCACGGCGCCGACCGTCGCGGCCCTCCTCGGCATGATCCTCACGGCGGAGGCCGAGCCCGTGCGACGGCGCGCGCCGTCGCTGCCCAGGAACCTCGAGGTGCTCCTCGCGACGGCCCTCGAGAAGAAGCCCGAGCGTCGCTACGCCACGGCGCTCGACCTCGCGGAGGACATCGCCCGCGTGCGGCGGGGCGAGCGCATCCGCGCGCGGCCGATCGGGCCGGCCCGCCGGCTGGGACGCTTCGCCCTGCGGAATCCCCGGCTCGCCACCGCGCTCGGATCCGGCGTGCTCGCCCTCATGGTCGGTCTCGCGGTCGCGCTCGTCCTGCTCGCGCGCGTGGCCGACGCCCGCGACCAGGCCGCGGCCTCGGCGCGCCACGCGCGGGGACGCGCCCTCGCGTCGGCTTCCGCCCAGGCGATGCAGACCGACGCGATGCTGGGCCTGCTCCTTGCGCGCGCCGCGGTCGCCACCGAGCGCACGCCGGAGACCGTCTCCCAGCTCCACGCGGCGGTGCACGGGAGCCTCGAACGCGTGCGCTTCGTCGGCCACGGCGCGCCCGTGCACACCCTCGCGTGGGACGACGCGGAGACGCTGGTGGCGACCGGGTGCGGGGACGGCGTGGCGCGGGTCTTCGGCATCGACGGCACCCTGCGTGGCACCGTGCCTCCCGCCGGCGCGAGCGGCAGCGAGACCCAGGCCTTGGCGCTGGCGCCCTCCGGCCGCGTGCTGGCGGCGCTCGGTCGCGACGGGTCGGTGCGCCGGTACACGCCGGAGGGCTCGCCGCTGCCCGATCCGGCCGACGCGGCGGTGCCGGCGAGCCAGACGCTCTTCCTGGCCGACGACACCCTGGTCGTGCTCGGAGCGAAGGGGCGCGTCTCGCTCCACGACGGCGACGGACGGTCGCGGGTCTCGTGGTCGCTGCCGCCCGATCGGGACGGCCCCCCCTCCGTCGCCACCGCCGTCGCGTCGGGCCGGGAGGCCCCACGCCTGCACGTGCTCACGGGCGAGGGCCGGGCCCTCACGTACGACCGGGAGGGCGTCCTTCTCCACCGGCACGATCACGCCGCGAAGGCGCCGTTCGCACGCATGATCGCGGAGGGGCGCGTCGCGTACTCGGCGCCTGCGTCCACCGAGGGCGAGCCCACGCTGAACCGCGCCACCGGAGGATTCCTGCGCATGGTCGCCGCCGACGCCACGCAGCTCGGTACGCTCGTGATGCCCTCCGGCGCCGACACGTTCCTCGCCGGCGGCGACACGTGGTGGTGCGCTTGGGAAGCGCAGGCGGGGGCCTACCTCGTCGATCATCGCAAGTCGGAGCTGGTGACCCGGGGGATGGATCTCCAGCGCTCGGAGCGACCCGCGATCCTCGAGGCGTCGGCGGACGGCGCACGCATCCTCACGTCCCGGCTGCTCCGAGGGCTGCGGGGGGTCGAGACGGCGACGACGGCTCCGAGCCGCCTGTGGAGCAGCACGGGCGTCCCGCTCGCGGATCTCGCCACGGCCGAGAACCCCGTCGATCGCGCCGCGTTCTCTCCCAAGGGCCGTTACGCGGCCCTGGGACACCACTCGGGCGGTCTCGTCACCGTGCACGTCACGGCGCCCGAGGAGCTCGCGACGGCGGTGCCGCGCTGGCGCACGACCGACGGCTTCCGCCACGCGCCCCTCCTCTCCGGAGACGGCCGCTCGATGGTCGCGGTCACCGACGAGGCGCACCTGGTGGTCGTCCGGGACGACGGGAGCATCCGGGCGCGGATCGACGTCGGGGCCGCCGGCTTGGACCGCATGCGGTACTTCGACCTGCTGCGAGCGAAGGACCGGCTCGTCGTGACGGGAGGCAACGGCACGATCGCGGTCTACGACCTGGACGGCCGGCGGCTGCCGGGCCGCCCCGCCGACGCCTCGGTGCAGCGCGCGATGTGGATCGGATCGGAGGGGGCGTACGTGGTGGCGTCGAGCAAGCCTTCGGCGCGCTTCTTCGGTCCCGACGGGGCCCCCACGCTCGAGGTCGCGGGCCGCCCCCTCGGCCCGGATCCGAGCCGCGCCGGCCAGAGCGAGATCGCCGTGATGGCGGCCGGCGGAGGCGTCGAGGTCCGGGGCGCGGACGGCCGCCTCCTCCGGACGCTCGCAAGCCCGGGCGCCACCTGGTACCAGTCCTCGCGCGGGGGTACCGCAGTCCTCCTCGAAGGCGGCCTGCAGGGCGGGCACGGCGCGCCGAGCCTCGGCGTGTGCGTCCTGGTGGACGCGGAGGGTCGGCGCCGCTGGGAGGCGGCGGTCGGT
>JAYTCP010000593.1:0-7591 GCA_043736435.1 Planctomycetia bacterium
TCCCACGCCACGCCCTCCTCCTGGTCGCCGCGGAGCGCGAAGCGCAGATGCACCAGTTCGATGCTCGGGTCGCCCGCGAACCGGACGATCCAGTGTGCGTAGGCCCAGGGCACGGTCGGTCCCGTCACGATCCGCAACCCGAGCGTGGAGTGGCCCCTCTCGTCGCGGAGGGCGGGTCCCCGGGTCCGGGTCCGCAGCTCGCCGCGGAGCGCGTCGATGGCGTCCGCCGATGCTCCGACGTCCGCGGGGTCCAGCCTGCCGAGCGCCTCGACGCCTCCGCCGTCGTCGAGCGTCAACGCACCGTCGTCGCCAATCTCGACGACGACATCCCCCGCGCTTCATCGCTTTGGCGCCGCAGGCCGTGCGCGGTCTCCAACAGGGCGAGCCCGACGGCGCAGACCAGCGCGAGGATCCCGAGAAGTCGTTGGCGATCTGTCACCTCGTCAGCATAAGCCATCGGGGCGGAGGGAGTGCGAGATCAGCTTTCGCGCGCACCGAGCGGCACGACGAGCTCGCCGACGCGGTGCAGGGGGACCGCGTGGACGCGCTCCCCCATCTCGAATGCGTCGCGCCCGGCATGGATGACCTCGAGCCGGTCCAATCGCAGATCCTGCAGCGCGATGCGCATGGAGGGAGTCAGGGTCGGCGCGGTCGAACGTTTGATCTCGAAGCCGCGGCGGCGCGTGCCCGCGACGACGAGGAGATCCAGCTCCGCCCCCTGGTGCGTCGCCCAGAAGTAGCACTGCTCACGCCGCGCGCCGAGGCGGGAGACGACGGTCTCGATGGCGAGGGACTCCCAGGACGCTCCGACGACGGGATGCCGCTCCAGATCCTCGGTAGTCTCGATGCCGTGGAGGGCATGCACGAGGCCCGAGTCCGACACGTAGACCTTCGGGGACTTCACCTGCCGTTTCCCCAGGTTCTCGTGCCAGGGGAGCAGCCGTCGGGCGACGAAGGTCGCGCACAGCAGGTCGAGCCACCTCCGCACCGTCGCGCCGGACACACCGAACGCCCGCGCGAGCTCCGCGCCGTTCCACAGCTGACCGTGCCGGTGGGCGAGCATCGAGTAGAACCGCGAGATCGTCTCGGAAGCGAGAGTCACGCCGAGCTGCGGGAGATCCCGCTCCACGAAGGTGCGGACGAAGTCCCGCCTCCAGCGCAGGCTTGCGGCGTCTCCCCGCGCGAGGAACGACCGAGGGGACCCGCCCCGGAGCCAGAGGTCGTCGAGACGATCCGGCCCCACCTCGTCGAGCGAGAGCCCCGGGAGCTCGTGGAAGGCGATCCGTCCCGCGAGCGACTCCGAGGTTTGGCGGAGCAGCTTCTCGGAGGCGCTGCCCAGCACGAGGAAGCGCGCCGACATCCTCGGCCGGTCGGCGAGCACCCGGAGCGAACGGAAGAGGTCCGGGGCGTGCTGGACCTCGTCGATGACGACCAGCCCGCGGAGGCCCTCGAGCGCCCGGAACGGATCGGCGAGGACGGCGCGATCGCGGTCGTCCTCCAAGTCGAACACCCGGACCCTGCCGCGCATCGTGGCGCCCACCTGACGGGCCAGGGTGCTCTTGCCCACCTGGCGGGCCCCCAGGATCGCGACGACCGGGTTCGCCGCGAGCAGGCGCCGGATCGTGCGCAGGTGGCCGGGCCGCGGAATCATCACCGCATACATTCCCAAGAAAAACGGAAGTTGCACTTCCATTTTTCATGGTATCAAACTACCGGGGGGCTCCGCGCGCGACGGCCGTAAGCGGCCAGGGGGGTGCTGGCTTCCTCCAGACTCCTGAGGGGGTCGAGGCGGGAACTCGCGGGAGCCAGCGTTCGCCTGGCGGCTCGCGGTGGGGAGCGCGTCGTGGATGGCACTGTCGGTGGGCGGGGGTACCATACGAACTATTCACGAACATACCCCCCGGAGCCATCCATGACGTTCACGATCCCCTCTCTGTCCCTCAACCGCTCGTCCCGCGCGCCGAACGTGCGGCAACTCGCCGTGACGGGGTTCTCGACGGCGTGACGCCTCCGGCGCCCCGAAATTGACGCTTTTGGAGACCGGCCGGGCTCCCACTGCGTCCACAGACGGGCCTTCCCCCAGTTGCGCGCCTCACTTGGCCTCCGGCGTTGCGGCCGGATTCACGATCGGCCGAGTGGGAGCGGCCGGAGACGTCGACTCGCATGGGCGACATGCCGGTCGGGACCGTGCGCAAGCGGTCGAGACGAAGGCGAGTACACACAGGAGAGCAGTCCATCGCAACGCTCCGCAGTGGGCGCCGGTTCATGGTGTCCCCGGGGAGGTCGACGCGTCGGGGGCGGTGCGCAACAGGGCAAGCGCCCGTGCCGCACACACGGTACCGAGGACGCCCGCGAGCAGGGTCAGTCGGATCCCGAACGATGGAATTGGGAGCAACGACAGGCCCTCCCCCACGTGAACGGGCTCCGCCCGCGCGTGCGCCAGGATCTCGTAGAGGGTCCACACAGAGGCTAGACCGAGAAGGATCGCTGCCGCGAGCGCAATCAGAAGCATGCCCCCCGGTGTCGCACGTTCGGACGAGATCGTCACGAGGAAGGAGGCAGCCACCGCCGCCACGCCCAAGACCACGACGAGCTCGCCGAAGAACGGCTTCTGGGTGCCGCGGGGCCCGTCTTCGCCTCGCGAGATGTTCACGCCTCGGGGCGGCGTCGCGTCTGCCGAGACCTCGTAGAGGACGTGCTGCCACTCCCACGCGGGGCCCGAAGCGGTCATCGTGGCGAACACGAGCGCCAGTGCGCCCGCCGTACGCCACCCACACCCGCGCAGCAGTGGGACGAACACAGCCCCAAGCAGGACCGGCACGAGGACGGACCACGCGTCGAGCGACACTCGCACCTCGCCTTCGTCGGTCCCGCCGGCCCCCGGCCGCCCCCTCACTCGATCTGGTAGTCCTTCATCTTCTCCCAGAGGTTCTTGCGCGAGATCCCGAGGATCTCGGCGGCCCGGGCGCGGTGGCCCTCGGCGGCGCGGAGCACCCGGCGGATGTGGGCCGCCTCGGCCTCGCGCACGATCTCCTTGAGCGCCACGAGCGCCTCGCCGGCGCCGTCGTCGGCGCGGCCCTTGCCGCGGCGGCGGAGCGCGCTCTCGAGGAGCACGTCGCGGGAGAGCACGTGGGAGGGAGCCGCGAGCGCGATGGCGCGCTCGATCGCGTTCTCGAGCTCGCGCACGTTGCCGGGCCAGCGGTAGGCCGAGAGCTCGACCATCGTCTCGGCCGGGACGGTGAAGCCCTGGCCGTGCCCGTGACGGCGCACGAAGTACTCGATGAGGAGCGGCACGTCGCCGTCGCGTTCGCGCAGGGACGGCAGCTCGAGGGGGACCACGTTCAGGCGATAGTAGAGGTCCTCGCGGAACTCGCCGTCCTCCGCGGCCTCGCCGAGGTCCACCTTCGTCGCGGCGACCACGCGCACGTCCACCTTGATGGGCTTCTCGCCGCCGAGCCGCTCGAACTGACGCTCCTGGAGCACGCGCAGGAGCTTCACCTGCGTCTCGAGCGGCATGTCGTCGATGTCGTCGAGGAAGATCGTGCCTCCGTCGGCGCGCTCGAACCGGCCGAGCTTGCGCTCCTTGGCGTCGGTGAAGGCGCCCCGCTCGTGGCCGAAGATCTCGTCCTCGAGGAGCGGCGCCGGGATCGCGGCGCAGGCGAGGGGGATGAAGGGGCCGTCGCGACGGCGCGACAGCTCGTGGATCGCGCGCGCGACCCGCTCCTTGCCCGTGCCCGACTCGCCCGTGATGAGCACGTTCGCGTCGTTCTCGGCCACCGCGCGCACGCGGTCGAGCACCTTGAGCATCGCCGGGCTGCGCCCGATGATCTGGTCGAGCGCCTTCTCGCGGCCGAGCGTCTGCCTCAGCTCCGCGTTCTCCTGCCGGAGCCGGTGGAACTCCTCGATCTTGCGGAGGATGACGACGATCTGGTCGTTGTCGAAGGGCTTGAGGACGTACTCGAAGGCGCCCTTCTTCGTGGCGTCCACGGCCGACTCGATCGTGCCGTAGCCCGTGATGATGATCACCTCGGTCTCGGGCCGGCTCCGCTTCACCTCGTGGAGCAGGTCCATCCCCGTCGCCCCGGGCATCTTGATGTCGCTGATCAGGACGTCGTAGGGGTGCTCGGAGAGGAGCGCCCGGGCCTCGAGGCCGTCGCGGGCGAGCGTTACCTTGTGCCCCACCCGCTCGAGGTCGTCCCGCAGCGTGATCGCGATCGCGCGCTCGTCGTCGGCCAGGAGGATGCGCACGGGGGGAGGGGCCTCGGGAGGAGGGCGGGGGTCGGGACGTCGCGGATTCTACGGGGCGAGGCCCGGGGGCGAGAGCCCGGCCTCGCCGGCCGGCGCAGGAACCGGGACTCGCTGGCCGACAGGGGATGCGGGAACGTCCCTCCGGCAACGGATGATGGGGCGGTCCCCCCTGCCCCCCGTGCCCCCCCCTTCCACCGCCCTCGTCGTCGCCCCGAAGGGCCCTACTCGTCGCGCCATCGTGCAGACCGTGCGGGACCTCGGTCTCGACGTGGCGACCGCCTCCGACCCCTACGAGGCGAGCGCCCGCATCGCCGAGGCCCCCACCGACCTCGTGGTCGCGAGCCTGTCGGGGTGGCGCCGGCGCGACCTCGCGTTCTTGACGGCCGTCCGCGCGCGGGCACCGGCCGCGTGGCTGCTCCTGCTCGCGCCCGACCGGGAGCGCCCGCTCCTGCCCGCGGCCCTCCGCGCGGGGGCGGACGGCTACCTCCACGAGCCGGTCGACCTCGACGCCCTCCGCGCGCTCGTCGCCCGCCAGCTCTCACGCCGCGCCGACAAGCGCCCGGCGGGCCCCGACGCGGCCCTGCGCGCGCTCTGCGCCGAGGTGGGGCACGCGGTGAACAACCCGCTCCAGGTAGCCACCCTGCTGCTCGAGACCCACGCGACCGCGCTCGACCCGACGGTCCGCGAGGGGCTCGCGAAGGAGCTTTCCCGCATCCGCGACGCGGTCGAGATCGTCGCCTCCTACGGCGGCCTCACCTCCCCGCGCCGCGTCCGCATCGACCTGAAGGCGCTCGTCACCGACGCGCTCGCCGCGCCCGCGCGCGCGGCGCGCCTGACCGAGCCCGTGACGGTCGTCGGGGAGCCCCTCGACGCCTCCGTCGATCCCGACCTGGTCCGCGTTGCCGTCGGGTCGGCGGCGCTCTTCCTGCTCGGGCGTGTCCCGGAAGGGCCCCCTACGCGCCTCCAGGCGGCCGTGCGCACCCGCTCCTCGAAGGGTCGTCGGTTCGTGGAGGTCGCCCTCCGCGCGCGTGGGGTCCACCTCAACGGCCCGGCGGCCGACGCCGCCCGCGACGCCGTCGTCGAGGTGGACGAGCGCACCCGGGTCTCACGACCGGGCCTCGCCCTCGCCCGGGCGGTCGCCGAGGCGCACGGCGGAAGCCTCGACGTCCGCCGGACCGAGGCAGGCACGGTCCTCGGCCTGCGCTTCCCGCCGGCCTGAGGGGCGAACCGGCGGGGGAAGGGCTCGGAGGAAGGGGGTGGGCTTTCGGGCCCGGAGGGCCCGACGGGGGAGGGGGGAACCGCAGGGGCCCAGGCCGGGGACAGCCAGGCTTCCCCCCCCACCCGAACTTCACCCCAGCAAGTTGGCGCCCCCGGCAACCGATCTCTACCACCGTGATCTCCACCTCCGAGCCGAACGCCGTCGAGGCTCCCGCCCACCCCCACATCCTCGTGGTGGACGACGAGCCGCAGATCCGCGACATCCTCTCGGCGGCGCTGCGCAGGGACGGGTACCGCGTGACGAGCCGCGCGAACGCCAAGGAGGCCCTCCTCGACCTGTCGTCGGGCACCCCCATCGAGCTCCTCCTGACCGACCTGAAGATGCCCGAGATGAGCGGGCTCGAGCTGATCCAGGCGGCGAAGCGGGTGACGCCCGCCATCGGGAGCATCCTCATCACCGCCTACGCCAGCACCGAGACCGCGGTCTCGGCCCTGCGCGGCGGCGCGGACGACTACCTCATGAAGCCGTTCGGGCTCGACGACCTCCGCCGGGTGGTCGAGCGCGTCCTCGCCGAGCGCCGCACGGACGCCCACGACACCGAGGCCCTCCATCGCGCCCGGTCGGAGAACGAGACGCTGCGCAGCGCCCGTCGCGACACCGAGGACGCCCTCTTGAGCGCCCAGCACGACCTGAAGCTGTCGCGCCGGGACCTGGAACGGCGCGTGCGCGACCTCGAGTTCGTCACCGAGCTGACGGACCTGCTCGCGTGCGAAGACGTCGAGCACGTCCTCGAGACCGCGGCCCGCATCACGGCCCGCCGCTTCCACGCGCACGTCACGCGGATCGAGGTCGCCACCGGGGACGACATCCTCGAGGCCGAGCACCGCGAGGGAGACGACCCGATCGCCCTCCCGCTCCCGCTCGGTGCCCTCCTGCTCGAGCGCGCGCGCCTGGACGCCACGGGCGTCGTGCGCGACGACGTCCTCGGCCAGGGACGCCCCCTCGAGGGCATGGCCGCGTCCCTCCGGATCGGCGGCGCCCCGGCGGGCGGCATCGTCCTCCTCCGGCCCTTGCTGCCCACGAAGGACGCCCAGGATCCCGCCCTCCTCGCCATGATCGCGCGGTCGCTCAAGCCCGCGCTCGAGGCCGAGCTCGTGCGCCGACGCGCCGAGTCGAACGCCGTGGAGGTCGCCCGCCGCATGCTGGACGCGATGGAGGGCCGCGGCCTGTTGCGCCCGGGCCACTCGAACCGCGTCGCGCACCTCACCGTCGCGGCGAGCGAGCGCCTGCCCATGCAGGCCCGAACGCGTCGCTCCCTCGAGACGGCGGCGCGCCTCCACGACATCGGCGAGGTCGGGATCCCCGAGGAGCTCCTCTCGCGCGCGGGGCCGCTCAACCCCGAGGAGATGCAGGTCGTGCGCTCGCACGCCGACGTCGGCGCGCGCCTCCTCGAGCACCTCGGCGAGGCGGCGATCCTCGTGCGGCACCACCACGAGCGGCCCGACGGCCTCGGCTACCCGGACGGCCTGCGCGAGGCGCAGATCCCCGTGGGCGCGGGCCTCATCGGCGTGGCCGAGGCGTACGACGCGATGACGCACTCGCGGCCCTACCACCGCACGCTGACGAGCACGGAGGCGCGCCGCGAGATCCTGCGCCTGCGCGGGGTGCAGTTCCTGCCCGATGCCGTGGACGCCCTGCTGCCGGTGATCCCCGCGTGAGCCCGTACGCCCGCACCCTCGGATGGCTTGCCGTGGGCGCGCGGGCCACGAGGGCGCTGCGCAACGAGGAGCACGGCGCCGACCTCGACACGGCCGAGGATGTCCACGCGGCGCTGCTCAGGCTCGCGATCGACGGACGCCGGCCGGTCCTCGTGTCGCCGAAGTGCCTCGTGAGCCGGCCCCGCGCGGCCCTGCGCGCGCTCGTGCGCGCCGCGGCGCCGTCGCCCGTGTGGGTGCTGCTCGAGCCGGACCGCCCCTTGTCGCCTGCCATCGCGCGGGCCGTCGAGGCGGCCGGCGTCCAGCCCTTCCAGACGGAGGGCGAGGTCGCGGGGACGCCGTCCCGCGCGCGCCCGCGGGGCGCCACCACGCTCTCGGCCCCGACGCCCGCGCCCCCCCCCCCCCCCCC
>JAYTCP010000594.1:0-3085 GCA_043736435.1 Planctomycetia bacterium
CTAGGACTCGCGGGTCGGCCCGCCGATCCGCGCCGAAGCCTCCCCGCGCGAGTATCACAAGGGCACACGCCGGGGGCCGATGGGAGCCTCGGAGCTCTCCCCCGGAAGACCGTTCGCTTGCGCTACGCCGTCCTTGGTGACATCCACTCCAACGTCGACGCCCTCGACGCGGTGCTCGACGCCCTGTCGGCCGAGTCGGTCGATGCCGTCCTGTGCACCGGCGACCTCGTCGGCTACGGCGGCGCCCCCGAGGAGTGCGTGGCCCTCGTGCGCGAGATGGCGCCCCGGGTGCTCGTCGCGGGCAATCACGACTGGGCGGCCGCGGGGCGCCTGGGCCTCGAGTACTTCAACCAGTACGCGCGCGCGGCGATCCTCTGGACGCGCAAGGTGCTCTCGCGCGAGGATCTCGCGTGGCTCGGCGAGCACGACGTCCTCCGGGTGGACGGGTCGGTCACCGTCTCCCACGGGACGATCCACGACCCCGAGCAGTTCGACTACCTGCAGAGCGCGTACGACGCGCATCTCTCGTTCGCGCACCTGACGACACCGTACGCCTTCGTCGGGCACAGCCACATCCCGGTCACGTTCAAGAGCGGCACGGCCATCACGTACGTCATCGGGGACGACATCGCGGTGGGGGACGCGGCGCAGTCCCTGATGAACGTCGGCTCGGTGGGACAGCCTCGGGACGAGGATCCGCGGGCGTCGTTCGGGATCTTCGACGAGGCGACGGGGATGCTGCGGATCCTGCGCGTCCCGTACGACGTCGAGCGGGCGATCGCGCGCATCCAGGACGCCGAGCTCCCCGAGTTCCTCGGCGACCGCCTCCGCATCGGACGCTGACGCGGCGCGGGCGCGGCGGGGTCCCCGCATGCCATCTACCTACGTCGATGCATTGGGCGCTCGCTCCCGGGGTCGGGACCAGGGCGCGTGCCATGTCCTGCTAGATATCGACCGGCGTCGATGCGTGTCCGGCGCCGGGGCGCGCCCGGCGCGGATCAGGCGCGCGCGACGAGCGGCACCTCGCACGGGCGGCCCTGGCGGCGCACGAAGGCGCGCACGACGAGCGCCGGCCCGGCGCCCTGGCCGGACACGAGGAACGCGTGAGGGCGCCAGTCCGGGCGCGCGGCCGCGCCCGGCCGCATGCCGGCGGCCGCGAGGCCCATCCCGTCGGAGACGCCCGGCCAGGCGGGCCCCTCGAGGTGTCCGTGCCACGTGCCGACGACGGTGCGCCCCTGCTCGCGGGCGGCCTTCTCGGCGGCCAAGAGCTCGACGGGCGGGATCAGGAACGTGCGATCGGGCCGCCCGCTGACGTTCTCGACGCGCCGCGCGGACTCGATCTCGAGTCCGCCGCGGACGAGGCGCCCGACGAGGAGCGCACAGGGCTCCACGCCTTGCGCCTCCCGATGCCACGCGAGCAGCTGCGGCACGATGCCGGGGTCGACCGTGATCCGATGGACCACGTGCGGCTTCGGTGCGGAGGGCGCGAGCGCGGGCGCAGGAACGGGCGCGGGAACGGGGGCGGTGGGGGAGTCGGCGTTCGTGTCGGTCATGGGGTGCTCGGGGCCGTGCCTCGGCCGGTCGGACGGAGATAGGAGAGCTGCGTGGGAAGGTCGTCCAGCCCTTCCTCCCCGAGTCGATGCTCGAAGAGGAGCTGGAGGTCGGCGAGCGCGCGCTCGTCGCCCCGGAAGCGGACCTGGGTGCTCGTGGGGTTGCCCGCGGCGAGGAGGATGACGTCCATCAGCTGGCGGGCGTCCACGGTCTCGTCGGCCATGCCCATGTCGACGGGCTTCCCGTGGTGCTGGACGACGCGCACGATCAGCCCGGCGGGGCGGAGGTGGAGCTTTCGACCGGGCGGGAGGTCGAGGGTCACGGCCCGGATGCGGGTGTAGCGCTCGAACAGCCGCGCGCCGACGCTCCGCGCCTCGCGGAAGCAGGCGACGGCGTTGCGCAGGCCGAACTCGACGGCGAGGCGCAGGGCCTCGCCCGGGTCGACGAGCGGCTCGGCGCGCCCGCGCACCCGCTCCGAGCGCAGGTCGCCGGAGAAGCGGCCGTGGACCTGGAGGAGGTACGCGACGGCCTCGAGCAGGTGGAGGAGGATGCTCACGTACCCGCGGAAGACCTTGAGGTCGGGGTCCGTCCCCTCGAGGGGCGTGCCGGGCACGACGACGTCGTAGCCGCTCTGGATGCCGTGCATGCGCACTCGCGCCTCCTGCGCAACGGCACCCGAGAACGGGCCGTCCACCAGCAGCTCCCGCGCCGTGGGGTCGTCGCCCTGTGGCAGGACCACCCGCTCGACCTCGTCGGCCAGGCTGAGGAACGCCGTGGCCATCTCCGCGATCCGGGCACGCTCGTCCACCGACTCGGCCGCGTCGAGGTCCTGGGGCAGGCGCCAGCGGACCTCCTCGGCCTCGAGGGCGGCGGCATCGGTCCCCTGGATCGGCATGGGGACGCCGAGGGGCCCCGCCGCCTCGTTCACCATCGCCTCGAGCTGGGCCTCGAGCCGCCCCGAGAGCCACGCGATCGCGCGGTCGAGCTCGGACCGGAATCCGGCGAGATCGGACCGCTCGCCCAGGTAGCGTCGGATGCGCCCCCGAAGGTGGAGGAGCGCGTGGACGGATTTCGCGGTCCACCGGACGGCGGAGACGAGCTCGGCCAACAGGGCGTAGGCGCGGTTGCCCCGCGCGCCGACGTCGAGCAGGCCGTACTCGACGCGCTCGGCCTCCTCGGCGACCCGCAGACAGAAGCGCCTGGAGGGCTCCCCCTGCAGGCCGGCGCGGAGGGTGCGTTCGAGCTGGAAGAGGGGGCGGGCCTCCCGCGCGAGACGCTCCCGGTAGTCGGCCTCGCGGAGGACCCGATCCAGGGCGGCGGCCTGGGCCCCGTCCTCCCCGAGCCTCCTCCCGGCGGGCGCAGCGGCGCCACGGTCGGAGCCAGCGCTCGGTCGGGGGTCCGTCATCAGGCGGGCAAGGTATCAGGGGGCATCGCGGAATTCCCTCGGGGGGGCGACCCGCCGGGCGAGGGACCCAAGCCTACCCTCCGCACGAATCGACGCGGTCGGGGCCGCGGCTTGCCGCCCATCGGCCCC
>JAYTCP010000595.1:0-3739 GCA_043736435.1 Planctomycetia bacterium
CATCCTCCGTCCCGGCGAGATCAGCCTCGCGCATCTCGGAGTCCTGTTCCTCGACGAGCTCGCCGAGTTCCCCCGCCCGCTGCTCGAGGGGCTGCGCCAGCCGGTCGAGGACGGCCAGATCGTGCTCGGTCGCGCCGCGGGCCGCGAGCGCTTCCCCACCGAGTTCGTGCTCGTCGCCGCGATGAACCCCTGTCCCTGCGGCTGGCACGGGTCTGGAGCCCGTCCGTGCACGTGCGCCGCGGGGGCCGCGACGCGCTACCGCGCCCGCGTCTCGGGGCCCCTGCTCGATCGCTTCGACCTGCGCATCACGGTGAAGCCGGTCGACGCCGCGGCCCTCCTCGAGGGCATGAGCATCGACGGAAAGGCCGCACTGGATGCGGCCGGCGCACAGGCGGATGGCGCGGTGCGCCTCTCCGTCACGTCCCCCGCGCGCCCGACCTCCACGTGGTCGACATCCGGCGCGCCGGTCCCGGAGGCCTCGGGGCCGGGCGTCGCGCTCGCGCCCGGCACCGTGAGCCTCCCCGCGCTCGCGTGGGCGCGCGAGCGCCAGCGCGAGCGGGCCCGTCGCCTGGGGCTGCCGCGCGCCTCGAACGCCCGCATCCCCCCGCATGCGCTCCGCGCGGCCGTCTGCGCGACGGGGGAGGCCACCGACCAGGTGCTCGAGTCCGCCCGCAAGATGTCGCTCAGCGGGCGCGGCATCCATCGTGCCCTGCGCGTGGCGCGGACGATCGCCGATCTCGCCGACGTCTCCCACGTGACCGACGTCCACGTGCGGGAGGCGCTGCAGTATCGGGGAGAGGACACGTGAGGCTGGCCGAGATGGGCACGGCGTTGCTGTTCCGTGTCCGCCTCCGGAAGGGTGCGCTTGCTGCCGCTCCAAGCTTGACGGAGCCACGGATCGTGACTGGGAACGACGCGTGAGAGAACGACGCGTCAGCGTGAGAGAACGACGCGCGAGATCGCCTGTGCGTATCGTCGCGCAGGCGCAACCTCGCCGCCATAGGGTGTTCACCCCAGGTCGCGATGTCGGGACCGCAGATACCCTTGCCTTCCATGCGACCGGGTGTAGTTGCCTCATTGGTACTTGCTTCGGTGGCAGCAGCCCTGTTGACCACTCGCGGCTGCGAGTCGCACGAATCGGCTCCACGGACCGGCGCAGTCGAGCACCCGCAGAGTCGTGCTTCATCGTCACTTGCCGGAAGACCGGCACCGGACATCAAGCGCACGCCCGATGAGATCGGACGCACGTCAGGATCGGACCTGTCCAAGGACAGCTCATCTCAGCAGGGTCTCCGGGGCGTGGTCGTCGACGAGGCGGGGGTCCCGCTGCCGGATGCGCTCGTGTATCTGATTCCGCGAGGTCCGACAGGCTCATCGACAGGGAGTCTGCTCGCTCATGTCGGAACGGCGAAAGACGGATCTTGGTCGATGCCAAGTGGGGTGACGGCGAAGGGACGATGGATCGTCGCTCTTTCCGATCTGCATGTACCCACGTTCACTGACGGCGATACGGTTGCGGCGGGCGAACCGTTGAGGATCCAACTTCGGGCTGGTCGCAGAGTGAAGGTGCTGCTCACGGGCGAACCAGATCCAAAGAACGGAACGGTGGTCCATGTGACGGGCATGGCCCGAGAAGGGACACGCTTTCCTTCCGTCGGGGGCAATCCGCAACCGACCAGGGTTCTCTTCCTGGACGCGGGAGTCCGAGAGACAGAGTTCACCATCGGCACATGGGGCCGCCTGAGCCTCTACGTCGAGCATCTGGGTCACGCCGCGATGCCTGATCGACTCGTTCTTGATGAAGCAACGAACGTAGCGGAGTTCAGAGTATCCCGTTCGTGTCGATTGGAGTGTCGTGTCACGAGCGCCGATGCGTCGACGCCAGTCGTCACGGATGTCGAGTACTCGCTTCTGCGGTCGGACGGAAGCGAAGTCTGCCGTGGTCGAAGCCGTAGCCCAGAGGGTCTCTTCATCATCGAGTCCGGCGTTGCTCCGGGTCTGCACCGGTTGATCGTCCGTGGCGAAGGGTACGGTCAGGTGGACGAGTCCATCTCATTCGAGCGATCCGGCGAGGGCAGGGTCGTGCACGTCGCGCTGCACCCGGCAGTGGGCCGCGAACTCACCGTAACATGGTCTCCCGTATCCGAGCTGACGCACTCCCGAGTACCGAGCGTCCTCATCCGGACGAATGGAGACGCCAATGCGACTTGGGAAGAAGTCGCGAATGCGAGGCCGACTGCGCCCCTCGGAGTGGTGGTTCCTCTGGTGTCCTCGGGCCCGGTGGACATTCTGCTGATGGACTGGAAGAGCAGAGGGGCCGTCTTCATCCGCAACATCGTCTTTGGTCAGGGGGAGTCCCAGCGGTCGATCGTCGTGGAGTGGAGGCCGGGTCTGGAGATCTCTGTCGGAGGCGCCTTTGAAGCGACAGGCACCGTATCCAAGATGAGAGTACGCTGTGCGGAGATAGGGGAGCTTCCGGTCGTTCGGTTGAACGAGCTGGGGCTTTGGATCGGTAATCAAGCTGGCGCGATGACGGGGTCGCGGTCACTCTTGGGCCCGTACCCGTGTGAAGAGGTCACTGTCACGGGTTTCGATGAGACGGCGAGCCTGGAGAAGTCGGTCACCGTGAAGCGCGCGTCAAGATAGTCCCCCATTGGATCTGAGGCGCACAGGAGCTGTGCATGCGCACGATCGCCGACCTGGCCGATGTCGCCGAGGTGACCGACGTGCACGTGCGGGAGGCGCTGCAGTATCGGGGGGAAGATGCGTAGGCGGGCGCCCCCCGTCCCGGCCCTCACCGGATCGCCTACTTGCCCGGAGGCTTGTACTCGACGGCACCCTTCGGGAAGCCCTGCTCCAAAAGCTCGAGGGCGCGA
The DNA here is from genome assembly GCA_043736435.1 of Planctomycetia bacterium. Classification (GTDB taxonomy): domain Bacteria; phylum Planctomycetota; class PLA2; order PLA2; family JAEUHO01; genus JAYTCP01. The sequence continues at coordinate 2,877 of JAYTCP010000595.1, forward strand.
CGGATCTGCGTGTCGACCCCGGCGGAGAGCTCCTTCGGCACGTAGGGCACCACCTCGTCCGGGGGCACACCCAGCCCCTCGATCCCCTTGCCGCCGTTGAAGCGGCCCTTGTTGCTCGCGAACGAGTACCGGACCGTGAACAGCCCGCTCGGGACGGCCACGCTCTTCTTCTGCGACGACATGCCCGCCGTGGGGGCGTCGCCGATCACGTAGGCGCGGCCGTCCTCCTTGAACTGGCCCGCGACGGTCTCTCCCGCGGAGACCACGCCCGCGTCCACGATCACGACCATGGGGGCCACGCACGGTTTGGTGCCCGCGCTCTTGTACTGGCGCCACGTGGTGCCCTCCGGGACGAACCGCCCGAAGACGGCCTCGTGGTCGCAACCGCCTCCGGAGTTCGCGCGCACGTCGAGGATGACCCCGTCCATCGGGCCGAGCGCCGCGAGGATCTCGTCGAGCTGGGCCGGCAGCTCGTCGGGCACGTGGTCGAGGTGGATCCATCCGTACGCCGCCGTCCCCTTGCCTCGAGGGCGCTCGATCTTCGCGTAGAGCTGCCGGCCGACGGAGGCGGCGCCCTTCGGCGGGACGACGTAACCCGAGGAGCGCAGGCTCCTCTCTCCCGTGCAGGCGACGGACTTCGACCCCCCTCCCGCGAATGCGAGCTTGACGGACTCCTCGATCGGCCGGCCCAGCCCAAGATGGCATGCGGTGTAGAGCGCGTGGCCGTCCGTCCCGAACCCCATCGTGTCGCGCAGGGTCACGACCCGGGCGTCGAGCCACGCGCGTGCGGGGACGCCGTCGATCGCCGTGACCTCGTCGCCGACGCGGATCCCGGCGGCCTCCGCCTCCCCGAACGCGCTCCG
>JAYTCP010000596.1:0-2294 GCA_043736435.1 Planctomycetia bacterium
CTTCCCCCGCCAGCGAGACGGCACGGGCCAGCGCCCAGAAGTGTGTCGGACACACCTCGGCTGTTGGCTCGGTGGCGTCACCTCCGCCCTCCGCCGTGATGGGCCTGACTCTCCTGGGTGGGCTGGGCCTCGCCAAGATCCTGAGAAAGCGCAGGCAGTCGGCGCTTGCCTAGGTTCACATCGGGGTCCCACCCCCTGACCTCGCGGCTCAGCGCACGACGCGCGTGTTCCATGTGGCGCGGTAGGCCCTGTGGGCTGCGTCGTCGGGATAGCGTTCGTCGGCGCGGTAGGGGTAGCTCGACATCGTGTGGAACGGGAGCGGCTCCACCGTGTCGCCGAGCGCCGTGTAGGGGTCCTTGTCCTTGCAGTAGCCGTCGAGCCGAAGGAAGAACGTCCGCGTCATCCCCTCGCGGACCGGCGGGAAGGCGTCGGCCGCGAACGAGACCGTCGTCTCCTCGCCCTTCCCGAAGATCACGAATCGGTCGTCGGCCGCGGTCAGGAGCGGCGTCACGTCCCCGAAGCGCGTGTAGGCGCCGGTCGTCGTCCGGAACGGGATCCACGCCTCGCACACGGAGTAGTCGTAGAGCGTCGGAGCCCGCCCGTCGGGGGAGTACTCGCGCGGGTAGCCGCGCGTGTGCAGGTGCGCCGAGACGGGCAGCGCCGTGGTCGTCGTGAGCCGCCCCGGTGCTGCGTCGGGCGCCAGGAAGATGCGATCCCAGTAGACCTCGAGGTTCGTGCGGATCCGGCAGCGGGGCGCCTGGGGGCCGAGGATCCCCGTGACGTCGTAGGTCATGGTGCGGGTGTTGCCCGCCGGGTAGCCGATGGCCGCGGCACGTTTCCATCCGCCCGTCCCGTCCGGGACCTCGAGGACGGGCGGCTCCATCGTGATCCCCGCTTGGGACGCGGCCACCGACGTCTTGCTGTAGCCGTACTCGACCCAGCCCGTGAGGAAGAGGATCAGGCGGTCGCCCTCCGTGAGCCCCGCGAGGCGGTCCCCGAAGTCGAGGACGAGCGCGTGGTCCTTCGCGAAGCCGATGAAGCGCTCGTCGCGGGGAAAGCTGTCGACGGTGTCCCGATCGTCCGCGAGGAGCCTTCCGAGCATGTCCTTCCCGGAGTCGTCGACGGCCGTGACCGGTGCGATGGGGGTCCGTGCCGCGTAGAACCGGTCGGTGGGGAGCGGCACGTCGGAGGCGAAGCGCTCGTCGGCGTGGACCACGAGGTCCCTCGGGTGGTCCACCGCGATCAGCCGCGCCTCGTCGAGATAGGAGACCTCCTCCAGGTGCTCGACGAGCTGGATCACGTAGCGGCCGTCCCTTTGCGCGAGCGGGGGGAGGCGCAGGACCTCCGTCGCGTCGGGCGGCCCGTAGCCGAGCGTCGGGCCGAGGTAGAAGCCGAGGCCGCCGACGCCCAGGGTGTCGGTCACGTACTCGAACCGCGCGCCGGTCCACGCGAAGAGGATGGGGCACGAGGCGATCTTCCGGTTCACCTCCGTGATCACATGGGGGCGGTCCACCGGGACGTCGTGTTCGTTCTGCATCACTCCGTCCGTCCATCGCACGCGCACGAAGTCGGCGCGCGGACGGTCGCCTAGGCCGAGCACCACCTCGTCGGTCATCTGGCCAGGGAAGCCCGAGCCCGCCATCACGACCCGCCGGGCCACGAGGTCGCCCGCCTTCACCTCCACGTCCGCCCCGATCCCCCGCGCGTTCGACCACGTCCGCCCTTCCACCCGATCGGCGACGCCCCGGACGCGCAGGCGCACCGCGTGGCGGGAGCGCGGCGAGGTGTTGCGCAGGAGCGTCCACGCGCCGCCCGCGGACCCGAGCACGACGTCGAGGTCGCCGTCGGCGTCGAAGTCGGCGATCGCCAGGGCGCCGCGCACGACGTCGGGCAGCGACACGCTCTCCGGGTGCCAACCGCCTCGCGCGAGCCCGCGCAGGAGCGTCACCCGCCGCCCGACGAGGAGCACGTCCGGGTTTCCGTCGCCGTCGAAGTCGGCGACGGCGGCCGAGGCCGCCGCGAAGGGGCGGCCCGGGAACGTCGGATCGAGCCCATACCCGCCCGCGCCGTTCCCGCGCGCGAGCGCGACGCTGCCACCCGGCCGCACGAGGACGAGGTCGACGTAGCCGTCGCCGTCGGCGTCGCCCACGGTGCCCGAGACGGCGTCGCCGAAGCCCTGGAAGCGCGCATCCTTTAGGAACGCGGCCAGGCGTCCGTTGCGCAGGAGGCGCGGCGGGCCCGACGGCCCGAACCAGACGAGGTCGGAGACGAAGTCGCCGTCGCCGTCGAACACC
>JAYTCP010000597.1:0-6380 GCA_043736435.1 Planctomycetia bacterium
CGGGGGGGCTGCCGGCCACCCCCACACGGGTGCTACCCTCCGACTGACCTTCCGTTTCCCCTGCACCCTCCGCCGAGCACGGCCCGCCTCCCGGGCGCCCGCGTCCGGCTTGGGTGATTGGAGTCCTTCCGTGAAGACACTGCTCTCGCTCTCCGCCGTCGCTGCGGCGCTCCTACTGACCGGCGTCCGCGCTGACGCGGAAGAAGCCGCGCCCGCGTCCGCGCCGGTCGTCAGCGTCCCCACCTTCGAGAACAAGACGTGCCCGATCATGGGCAAGCCGTCGTCGAAGGCGCTGTTCACCGACACCGACTACGGCCGCGTCTATGTGTGCTGCCCCCCTTGCATCAAGAAGATCCAGGCCGACGCGCTGCGCGCCACCCAGGCCGCCTACCCCGTGCTCAAGAAGGTGGGGAACACGACGGATCCCGTGACCGGGGCGAAGATCGGGGACAAGCCCGTGCTCATCACGCTCCAAGGCAACGAGATCGCGCTCGCGAGCGAAGAGAGCGTGAAACCCGCCCGCGCCAACGCGCAAATCGTGCTGACGAAGGTGCTGAAGCCCGACGTCGTCGACGTCGGCAACCGCACGGACCCCATCACGGGCAAGCCGGTGGTCGACAACGCCTTCGTGCTGATCGACAAGGACCTCGTCCGCCTGTCCGGGCCCGAGGTGGTGGAGGCCGTCCGAAAGGATCCCGCGGCGGCGCTCAAGGCCGCCAAGGAGATCGCCGCCAAGGAGGCGGAAGCCCGCGCCAAGGCCGCCAGCCCGCCGAAGTGACGCCGCACGCGGCGAGGTGCGGCCCTCCGCGGTCCGCACCTCGCCTCCAGGGGTGGAGGGCACGTCGGAGCGCCCGCGCAACGGGAGGTGCGAGAACGCTCATGAGGTCCACGTTCGTGTCCTTCTCGGCCCTGGCGCTCCTCGCGACGGCCGGCTGCCGGTCGGCCTCCGAGGGCTCTCCCGCGAGAGAGGTGGCCGCCGTGGCCTCCGACGTCGCACGGCGCACGGGCGCCGAGGCGCCCCCCACCGGGGGCGAAGCCGCGGCCCGGGCCGCCTGCCGCGGGCTCCTTGCGCGCCCGCTCACGGCGGAGAGCGCGGTGAAGGTCGCGCTCCTCCGCAACGCCGGCATCCGGGAGTCGTACGAACGCCTCGGGATCGCGCGCGCCGACCTCCTCCAGGCGGGGCTCCTCGCGAATCCGGTCCTCTCGGCGAACGTGAAGTCGTTCTCGCACGGCCCGGAGGTCGAGCTCGGGCTCGCGATGTCGTTCGTCGAGCTGTTCTTCGTCCCCCTGCGACGCCGGGTCGCCGCCCACGAGCTCTGCGCGGCCCAGGCCCAGGTCACGCGCGAGCTGGTGCACGTCGTCTACGACGTCCGCCGGGCGATCGCCGCCGTGCGCGGGGCCGAAGCGGTGGTGCTCGTGCGCCAGGAGGCGCTCGCGGCCGTCAACGCCGCGGAGGGCCTCATGCGGCGGCTCCACGGCGCCGGGAACGTCCGGGACGCCGACCTGACGATCGAGGAGGTCGGCGCGGCCCGTGCGCAGCTCGACGTCGAGCAGGCCGAGACCCTCGCCCGCGACGCGCGGGAGGCCCTGACCGTCCTGCTCGGCCTCGGGACGGGCGAGACGGGTTGGACGCTCGACGCGGCTCCCCCGCCGCCGATCCCGACGCCCGGGGGCGACGTGGAGCCGCTCGCCCTCGCCGCGAGCCTCGATCTCCTCGAGACCAAGTCGCGCTGGGCCGCCGCGCTGGAGGCCTCGGGCCTCGCGCGTCGCTCCGGGCTGCTGCCGCATCTCGACCTCGGCGCGGTTGGCAAGCGCGAGTCGAGCGACGGCGCCTGGGGCTTCGGGCCCGCCGTCTCGACGGCGATCCCCATCTTCGACCACGGGCAGGCCCGGGTCCTCGCCTCGAACGCGGTCGCGCGGCAGCACGCCGCCCGCCACGCGCAGCTGAGCGTCGAGGTCGCCTCCGCGGCGCGCCGGCTCGCGGACCGCGCGCGCACGCTGGAAGCACGCGAACGCTACCTCCGGGAGACGTACCTCCCCCTGCGCGCGCGCTACGTGATCGACACGGTCCAGAGCTTCAACGCGATGCAGATCGGGGCCTTCGACGTGCTCGACGCGAAGGAAGGCGAGGCGGACGCGCGCCGCGAGCACGCCGAGACCGCGACCGCGGCGCAGATCGCGCGGCTCGATCTGGCGGAGCTCCTCGCGGGCTCCCTCGACCGCGAGCGCCTCGACCATCCGGGCTTCCCCGAGCGCGCCGATCGCCCGACCCCGCCGAAGGGACACTAGCCATGCGACCGATCTCCGCCCTCGCGCCCGCCGTGCTCCTCGCCGCCGCGATCCTGCTGCGCGGGCCCGCCGCCTCGGCGGGCGGCGGGCCCGCGGTCCCTGTCGAGGCTCCCCCGCCCGGTGTGCCGGGCACCGACTACCGCCCCGTCGTCACGCCGAACGGGTCCACGCTGCCGTTCAAGGTCGTGGACGGCGTGAAGGTGTTCCACCTCGTCGCCGAGGAGGTGCGCCACGAGTTCGCCCCGGGCCTGGTCGGCCGCTGCTGGGGCTACAACGGCCAGGTGCACGGCCCCACGATCGAGGCGGTGGAGGGGGATCGCGTCCGGTTCTACGTGACGAACCGGCTCCCCGCGCCGACGACCGTCCACTGGCACGGTCTCCACGTGCCGAACGGCATGGACGGCGTCGCGGGGCTGACGCAGCGCGCCATCGAGCCGGGAGAGACGTTTCGCTACGAGTGGACGCTCACGCAGCACGGCACGTTCATGTACCACCCGCACCACGACGAGATGGTGCAGATGGCCCTCGGGATGATGGGCATGTTCGTCGTCCACCCGCGGCGACCCACGGGCCCGCTCCCGGACCGGGACTTCGTCTACCTCCTGTCCGAGTGGGCGATGGAGCCGGGCGTCGAGCGGCCCGACCCGAACGAGATGACGGACTTCAACGTGCTCACGTTCAACGCGAAGTCCTTCCCCGGCACGGCCCCGATGGTGGCGAAGAAGGGCGACCGCGTCCGCATCCGGATCGGGAACCTGTCCGGCATGGACAACCACCCGATCCACGTCCACGGGACGGCCTTCCGGGTCATCGAGACGGACGGCGGCGTGATTCCCGAGGCGGGCCGGTGGCCGGAGACGACGGTCCTCGTCCCCACGGGCAGCACGCGGACGATCGAATGGGTCGCGTCGAATCCGGGCGACTGGGCCATGCACTGCCACATGACCCACCACACGATGAACCAGATGGGCCACGGGATCCCCAACCTCATCGGCGTCGACCAGACCGACTTCGACAGGGCCGTGCTCGACGTCCTGGCCGGCGGGCGCCCCACGGCGCAGGGCGCCGCGCCCGACATCTCGATGGACATGCCGAAGAACAGCATCTCGATGCTCGGGGGCTCGGGCCCGTTCGGCTACATCACGATGGGCGGGATGTTCACGGTGCTCAAGATCCGCGAGGGGATCACCACCTACGACGATCCGGGCTGGTACGCGCATCCCGAGGGCAGCGTGGCGTCGCCCGCGACCGAGGGCGACCTGACCCGCGACGGGATCGACGTAGCGAAGGAGGCGTCGCCTCCTTCGGCCACGCCGCCCGCGGGCACGGCAACGGAGCCCGCGCCCGTGCCGACGCCGGCACCGACGCCGCCTCCGCCGCACCATCACGGAGGCGGGAAGTGAGCGATGCCCCGTCGACCGCGACGGTCGAGGAGACGCTGTAGCTCGTCCTCGGCGAGCACGCCCGTTTCTGCGCCTTCCTGCGACGACGGCTTCGCGACGAGGGTCTCGCGCAGGCCGACGTCGGGATCGCGATGCTCACGCGACCCCGTACCCCCGTGCTTCCCTCCACATCCTCGCCCGCCAGGCACCATAGAATGCCGGCATGAGTCTGCGTCACATTCCCACCGCGCAAGCCACCGGGTCCGCCCCGAGCGAGGAACAGACCGCGGCAGACGCGGTTCGCCCGTTCCTCGCAATGACTCCGGACCAGCGACTCCGGGCGCAAGCGAGTCTCGTGAAGGCGCTCCTTGCGTTCGCCGGCGACCGCCCGGTTCTCCGAGACGACGACTACGACCCGCTCTGGCCGCGCTGGAAGGACCCCCTGCTTGGCGGACGATCCGGCTGACCTGTACGCGCTGGCGGCCCGCCTCTCGGCGGAGCTCCACGACGCGGGGATCGCTCACGCGATCTCCGGCTCGATCGCCATGGCGGCCCACGGGTACGTGCGAGGCACGCTCGACGTCGACGTCCTGATCGTGACGCCGGCGCTCTCGCTGCCGAAGGCCTTCGACGTCGTGCGCCAGCTGGGCTTTTCCGGAGAGGACCGGGACTTGATCGCCTCGATCCGCGAGCGCTCCGTGGCGGCGCTGCGACGCGGCCCCGTGGCCGTCGAGCTCCTCGTGCCGGTCCTCCCGTACCATCGGACCCTCGTCGATCGGGCCGTTCGGTTCGAGGTGCACGGCACCTCCGTCCCCTTCGTCTCCCTCGAGGACCTGCTCGTCCTCAAGATGCTCTGGCGCCGCGCGAAGGACATCGCCGACGTCCACGCACTGGCGGCGCTGGCCCCCGGCCGCGTCGACACGAGCTACGTCGAATCGACGCTACGCTCGATCCTCCCGGACGGCGATCCCCGAGTCGCGGAGGTCCTCGGCATCCTGCGTGGCGGGCCGAAGCGCCCGTAGCCCCCTCCCCCGTCGGGCGTACGGAGTCAGGTGAGGTTCATGCTTCTCGGGGAAGGCGACAGGCGGTTGTCCCCCGCCGACGGCTACCGCCACTGACGTTGCAGGAGTCTCACCCGACTTCGACCCTCCGTACGCGTGCTGCTTCCGGCTCCGCTACGACGGGAAGAGCCCGGGAGCCTCCTGCTCCGGCAGCAGTCCGCGTGTCATGTCCGAGAGATCCTCCGCCAGCCAGCCACGGGTCTTTAGGACCGCTCTCGTTCCAGAGTCGAGCGTCGGCGCGATGCCCACGAGCTCCCGTGTCCAGGAGGCGTACCGTCGGTGGACGTCGAGGAATCTCGCCACGTGCCCTTCCGCGTCCTGCAGGTCGGGCGCGAGCCGCTCCGCAGCCCTCTTGCAGAATCCGAATCGGATGCGCCTCCCGGGCTCGTCCAACGCGACGAGATCGATCTCCGTGTCCTTGCTGTTCCAGTAACCCTCGATGCGCCCGGACAGTGGGAATCCTTGGAGTCCCTTCCTACTGCGCTCCTCGTAGAGCTCGGTCACGAGGTCCTCGAGGCTGTGCCCCTCGAGGTCGGCGAGCCTCCGATCCGCCTCCGCGACGAGCTCCAGCACCGGTCGGAAGTTGATCGCTGCGACCGGCCCCGCGAGCGCCGCCAACCAGGTGCGTAGGAAGTTGTCGCTCAGGTAGTAGCGCCCCTTGGGGGTGTTGGACCTGGCGAAGATGGGGAGCCGCTTCTCGATGACTCGATACCGTTCGATCAGCACCTTCAGGTACCCGCCGACCTGGCCGCCGTCCTCGCCACTGGTCGTCTTGACGTGCTCGGTGATCCTGGCGTGGTCGCAACCGGCATTCCTCGCGACGAACTTCAGCACGACGTCGTACCGACCGCGAAACTCGTGCAGGAACCAGTTGTCCGCCTCGGTCCTCAACGGCGACGAGCTGTCGAAGAACATCCTTCGAAGGACGTCGGTCCTCGACGAGGCCAGCACACCCTGCTCGTAGCAGTCGCGGTAGAACTTCGGAACGCCTTCGAAGAGGGCCCAGAAGAACAGCAGCCGCTCGGGCTCCAGGCGAGAGTGCGCACGGAGGATCTCCCCCACGGACGCGATGTCCAAGTGGGAGACCTCGATCGCATCCGTCACGCGGTTGTACAGAGGCGCATCCCGGTCCTCCAGGATGGCGGCCATCTCCGTGTGGAGCGATCCGAGCACGACCAGGCCCCCGGGGACTCGAGCAGCCTCTCGGATGAGCTGGTCCACCTCGGCTTGGAGGTACGAGCAGAAGTCCTGGATGTGCTTGCGGTGGAAGTACTGGAACTCGTCCAGCGCCACGACGTATCCCGCGCGCGCCATGGCCGCGACGAGCTTCGCGAGATCCTGGAGCTTGGTGGGCCTCGGGAACCGAGCCCGATCGATCCCGAACACGTCCATGGCGTCGGCGACCGCCGAGAGAATCCCAGCGGGGCCGGAGTCGGGGATCTGGACGTAGAGGACGTCTCTTCGCCCGGAAGCCTTCAGCGCCTCCTGGATGAGCGTCGTCTTCCCGATGCGACGTCGGCCTGTGATCTTGCAGAAGAACCAGCGGCCACGACGCAGGATTGCCAAGAGCGTCTCGAGCTCGCCGCGCCGGCCGTAGAAGCCCCAGGTCATTCCCTAAGACTAACTATTTTTTAGCAGCCCGCAATGA
>JAYTCP010000598.1:0-1731 GCA_043736435.1 Planctomycetia bacterium
CCGGCGGGCCCACGGGCGGCTTCTCGGGCGTAGGCGACACGGGGCCGGGACGCGCCGCGGCCGGCCGCGACTCGAGCGCCTTGACCTGCACGGCGAGCGCGTCGAGCGTCGACTTCAGGCCGTCCGTGACCTGCGCCAGGTCGTTGATCCGCGCGTCGAGCACCTCGGTGCGCTCCGAGGACGTGCGCGAGACCGCCTCCATGCGCTTGGTGCCGGCGTCCGTCTGCGCCTGGAGGCCCGCCTTCAGCGCGTCCGCACGTCGCGTGGCGTCGCCCAGGAGCGCCTTCTGCTCCGTGGTGGCCCGCTTGAGATCGGCCTGCACGGCCAGCTGGACGTCGCGGGCGATGCGATCGGGGTCCAAGGTGCCCTTCGCGGAGGCCGTCCCCGTGCTCCCACCGCCGCCCCCCCCGCCGCGGACGAGCAGCAGCGTCGAGACGCCCGCGGCGTAGAGCGTGAGCAGGAGGGTGAGGATCCCGAGGGCCTTCGGCTTCGTCGCCGCCGTCGCCGTGTCGTTCGTCGTGGTCGCGCCGCGCCTCGCCATGGAGCCCGTCTCCTGTGGACCGCGCCGCAACGGGCGCGATCTGCCGTGATCGTCAGTTCAAACGTCCGTCCGCCCGCGCGCCCTCGGGGTCAGTCCTCGTCGTCGTCGTCGTCGTCGTAGGCGTCGGAGCCGTCCGCGATGTGCTCGCTGCCCTCGGGGATCTCGCCGACGCGCTGCTTCATCAGGCGCCCGACGCGGAACTTCACGACGCGTTTCGCCGGCACGTCCACCTTCTCGAGGGTGCGCGGGTTCTGGGCCTTGCGCGCCGCCCGCTCCTTGATCTCGAACACGCCGAACTCGCGGAACTCGAGCCGGTTGCCGCGCCCGAGCTCGTCGATGATCTCGTCGAGGACCAGCTGGATCACGTCCCGCGCCACGACCTTGGTCTGGCCCGTCCGGTCGGCGATCCGGGCCACGAGCTCCTTCTTCGTGATCGTCCGGGGACCCCCGTCGGGCCGGGATCCGCCGTCGGACCGGGAGCCACCGTCGGACCTCGAGTGCGACCCGTCCGACCGCGAAGCGGCGTCGTGACGACCTCCGCCGCCTTCGGGGCGGGAGGCGCCCGAGGGCGGCTGCTTCGGCGGGGTGCTCTCGGGACTCATGGAAACCTCGCGATGGCCGGGACCCGGGCCGGAACAGGGCGGCACGCGCACCCCTCCGCCTCGGGAACGGACGGGGACCGGGGCGCGTCCCTAGATCCTTGGCCCGCCGTACTTTAGGTTCGGTTTGCCGGGAAGTCAAAGGGGGGGCGCATTTTCGTCCCCCCGCGCCCCCCCCTGGCTACTCTCCTTCGGGCGGCCGCGACCGCCCGGGAGCAGCCCCATGGCCCGCGCAGCGATCCCCGAGGCCCTCGGGATGCGCCACCTCAAGTACGAGCCCGGTGTCACGAACGCCCAGCGCGATGCCGTCGCCGACGCCCTGCGCGCGGCCGGCCGCATTCCCGAGGCCATCCTCCTCTACGACGGGCGGGCGGACCACCCGGCCCTGAAAGACGACCTCGCGAAGGCGAAGGCCGAAGGGGTGGCGTTCCTCGTGTTCGCCCTCCGAAAGCTCGGCGCCTCCGTGACCGAGGACGACCTCCGGGCCTGCGGCGCCGCTGCGGAGGCGAAGGGGCGCTGGTACGACGCGTTCCGCTGCTACGAGAGCCTGGCCGACGCCCCCGGGCTCGAACGGGTGCGCGCCCAGCTTCC
>JAYTCP010000599.1:0-6677 GCA_043736435.1 Planctomycetia bacterium
TGCGCGGTGGCCCGGCCGATCGGTACGGGGGCGGGGGCCGCGCGGCGCGGTCCGTCGGCGATGCCCGCGAGATGGGCGGCGAGCTTCTTCAGGAGCTTCGTGTGGATCTGGCAGACCCGGCTCTCCGAGATCCGCATGACCTTCCCGATCTCCTTCATGGTGAGGGAGTCGTCGTAGTAGAGGGCCACCACGGTGCGCTCGGCCTGCGTCAAGACCTTCGAGAGCGACTCCACCAGGTCCCGGGTCACCATCTCGTCGAACGGGACCTCGCTGTGGCGGTCGACGAGGACGTCGAGCTTGCGGACCTGGCCCGGGTCGTCGCCCGACTCGTCGTCGCGGCTGAGCGTGTAGACCGTGGTGAGGGTGCTCTCGCGGCGGAGATCCTCGACCTCCTGGTCCGTCTTGCCCGTGTGCTCGGCGAGCTCGCGGGTGCTGGGGTCGCGGTCGAAGCGCGCGCGGAGCGCCGTGAAGGCCGTGCGGTACGCGACGGCGCGGTTGCGGACGAGGCGTGGCACCCAGTCCTGGGCGCGCAGCTCGTCGAGGATGGCGCCGTGGACGCGGGTCGCGCAGTACGACTCGAACCGCGTGCCGCGGGTGATGTCGAAGTTCTCGATGGCGCGCATGAGCCCGAACACGCCCGCCGAGCGCAGGTCCTGCACGTCGATCGAGCGCGGGAGGCGCGCGGCGATGCGGTTGCCGATCACCTTCACGAGGTACAGGTAGCGCTCGACGAGGCGGTTGCGGAGCAGCCCGTCCCCGCTCCGCTTGAACTCCTGCCAGACGAGGGACATGTCCTCGTCCGCTCGGCGCGGCTCGACGCTCATCGGGACCTCCCTCCCGTGCCCGCTACGAGAGCACGGATCTCGACCAGGGTGTGGTCGGCCTTCAGGCCCCGGATCAGGTCCAGGCGCCGGAAGACCCGGCCGGCGAAGCGGCGGTGCCCACCCGGCGTCGTCGCGTCGGGCCGGATCAGCCCGAGCAACGCGTACGTGTGGAGCGTCTGTCGGGACAGGCCGGTCGCGAGCGCGATCTCGCCCATCGAGTAGTGCCGCCTCCGACCCATCGGTCCTTCCCGCGGCCCTCCCCTCCGCGGCGCGGAGGGGAAAAAAACGCGAGCCCTGGTCCGGTTCGAAACCCGAGGCAGGCGGCCCCTGACCGGATCCGGAGCCGACGGCCGGCTCCGGGTCATTCGTCAGGGACGTTTCTGCCTCACCCAGGACCCGTCATACCGCCCAAGTGCGAGCGCCGCAACATCAAAAGTCGATGAATGACAAGGTGTTAGGACGTAACCGAGGGGGTGACACGGGAGCCGTTCGAGTCTAGGAGTGGGGTCAATCCCCCCGGTCCATGCCTAGGAGCACCACAACCTATTGTATACAAACAAGAGATTACCCTACGACCTGTGGGACCGGTTTTCCGCGCCCCTCTCCGTCGTCCCGCGATCGGCGGGTCCGCTCGAGCGGCGCCGCGCTTGGGCACCAGATCGGCCGGCCCCGGGCCGGACCTGAGCCACACGTGCGCCGACCGAGGGGGACTCCCGGGAGCCCGCGGGCCGCGTTGGGTCGGCCGAGGGGCCGCCGTGCGGACCCGGCGCGGGTAGGCGGGCATCGATGCCCGTGGTCGAATCACGCCCCGAGCGCGCGGCCCGCGCGTCCTTGGAGATCGCCCGGATGCCGCCCGAGACGGACCTGATGGAGCGTGTCGTCGCCCTCACCAAGCGCCGGGGTTTCGTGTTCCCCTCGTCGGAGATCTACGGGGGTCTCGCGGGCTGCTACGACTACGGTCCCGTCGGCATCGCGCTCAAGCGGCTGATCCGCGACGACTGGTGGCGGGCGATGGTCACCCGCCGCGAGGACGTGGTCGGGATCGAGACGTCCATCCTGATGGCCTCCCGCGTCTGGGAGGTCTCGGGCCACGCGACGAACTTCCACGACCCGATGGTGGACTGCAAGAAGTGCAAGGCGCGCTTCCGCGCCGACCTCGTGTCCGAGTCGCAGTGCCCCGAGCGTCCCTCGAAGAAGCCCGGCGAGTGTGGCGGCGAGCTCACGGCGCCGCGGCAGTTCAACATGATGTTTAAGACCCAGGCGGGCCCGGTGGAGGACTCGTCGTCGACGGTCTACTTGCGCCCCGAGACGGCCCAGGGGATGTTCGTCAACTTCAAGAACGTCCTCGAGACGACGCGCGTCAAGGTCCCGTTCGGCATCGCGCAGCAGGGCAAGTCGTTCCGCAACGAGATCGTCGTGCGCAACCAGCTCTTCCGCATGCGTGAGTTCGAGCAGATGGAGTGCGAGTTCTTCTGCGTCCCCGGCACCGAGGCCGAGTGGTTCGAGCACTGGAAGCAGTACCGCCTCCAGTGGTGGAAGGACCTCGGCGTGCGCGCGTCGCGCCTGCGCCTGCGAGACCACGCGAAGGAGGAGCTCGCCCACTACGCCCGGGCGTGCTCCGACATCGAGTACCTCTACCCGTTCGGGTGGAAGGAGGTCGAGGGCGTCGCGTCCCGTGGCGACTTCGACCTCAAGTCGCACCAGGCGGGGAGCGGCAAGAGCCTCGCGTACCACGACGAGGCCACGAAGCAGTGGATCGTCCCCACGGTCGTCGAGCCGGCGGTCGGCGTGGATCGGTGCTTCCTGGCGGTCCTCGCCGACGCGTACGAGGAGGAGGTGAAGCCGAACGGGGAGACCCGAGTCGTCCTCCACCTCCACCCGAAGCTCGCCCCGACCCAGGTCGGCGTCTTCCCCCTCGTCCGGAAGGACGGGATGCCGGAGCTCGGCCGCGCGATCTACGAGTCGTTGCGCGACACGTACCGCTGCCTCTATGACGAGGGCGCCACCGTGGGGAAGCGCTATGCCCGCATGGACGAGGTGGGCATGCCGTACGGCATCACGGTCGACAGCCAGAGCCTCGTGGACGGGTCGGTCACCGTGCGCGACCGCGACACGACGCAGCAGGAGCGCGTGCACCAGCGCGAGCTCCCCGGCTACCTCGGCGAGCGGATCCGCACGTGGAAGCGCGCCGACGACGCCTCGCTCTAGGCTCCTGGAGACCCTCCGTGGCACCCTTCCGACCCGCACGCCTCTGCGTCCTCGTGCTGCTCGTCGTCGCCGCCGTCACGGCCCCGGGATGCGGCAGCACGACGCCGCCCAAGGACACCCGGGTGAGCTCGGTGGCCTCGTCGAGCCCGGGCGAGTTCGCGAGCATGCGCAGCCTGCTCGTGAAGCTCGGTCGACTCAAGGAGGCCGGCGACGCGAAGGGGGCCCGCGCCCTCTACGGCGAGGCGCTCGCCGAGGGGAAGGGGCTCCTCGTCATGAAGCCGCCGTCCGACCTGCGCCGCGACGTGGTCCCCCGCTTCCTCGAAGGCCGCGCGGCCTTCGGCGACGCCCTGAACGCCTATGGCCGCGAGAAGGACGGCACCGACGACGCCGCCCTGTGGCAGGCGACCACCCGCCTCGCCGACTCCTTCTGGGCCTGGTACGACGCCTACCGAGGGCGCCCTGCGGAAGGCGGAGTGTAAGAAGGGGGCGGATGGGGCGTGGACGGCCCTCCTGCGGACGTAGTGGGAGCCCGGCCGATCTCGAAAGGGGTCAATTTCGAGGCCCTGGAGGCGTCACGCCGTCGAGAACGCCGTCACGGCGAGTTGCCGTACGTTCGGCGCGCGAGCCGAGCGGTTCAGGGACGGTGAGGGGATCGTGGACATCTTCGGAGGCTCCGCGGGCATGTTCGTGAATAGTTCGTATTCTAACCCTGGCCCCCGACAGCGCCACCCACGACGCCCTCCCCGCGAAGGGCCGCCAAGCGAACGTGGGTCCCCATGACAGGGAGGAAGTTGCTCTCGCGGGGAGAGCAGAGAGCGCTCCCGTCGAGCGAGCACGAGGGCGGCGTGGGTAGCCTGAGCGCGATGGCCCCGCCTCCCCGCCAAGCCCGCTCCCCGTACGGCAGCGTCGAGTCCATCGAGCCGCGCGGAGGGATCTCCGCGCGCACGGTCGTGACGGTCGCCGCGATCCTCCTCTCGTGCATCCTGGGCACACCGGCTCGAGCATCGCCGGAGGAAGCGCGGGCAAAGACGTTCACGGTCCTGGGGCGGGTCGTGGACGAGAGGCGCGTGCGGGTCTCCGGGGCCCTCGTGCGGGTGCACGGCCGGAGAGTCGACGACGCGCCCGTGAGCGAGGGGACGACCGACGCGCGCGGGCGATTTCGCGTCGAGATCCCGGTCGCCGATCTCGTGACGGCCTCCGACGCACAGTGGGGCGTGCTCGTACGCCACGACGGTCGCGTCGGGGTCGGCTCCACGACGTCTTCGGCGCACGGGGTCGCGTTCGCGGGCACGATCGTCGTGAAGCCGGGGCTCGACGTCCCCGTCCGCCTCGCGGACCGGCGGGCAGGCGTGCCGGTACGGGCTTGGGTCTGGTCCCGTAGGGGGCTCCCGTGCGCGGAGGCGGAGAGCGACGCGGAGGGGCGCGCCGTGCTGCGGGACCTGCCGCCGACGTGGATCTCGATTGACGCGGGCGAGCTGCACGCCGAACGGGACCTGGAGCAGGAGAGGGCACCCGTGCCCGAGGTGAGGCTCGCCGCCCGGCCGCTGCGCCCGGTCGTGGTCGGCGTCACCGGAGTCCCACCGGAGGCGCGCGAGCGCACGTGGGTCGAGGTCCTCCACCCGAAACGGTTCGGTAGGCCGATCCAACGATTCTCACTGGCGCGCGCCGGCGAGGGCCCCCTCGACGTGCCCCCCGCCGCGCTGATCCGCGCCGTCACCGAGCACCCGAGCCCGCCGCGCGGGATCGCCCGCTGGGTCGAGCTTCCCGCCGGGGCGAGTCGTGTCGACGTCCACGTCGACCAACCGATCCCCATGCGCTGGCCCGTGAGCGCGGGGAGCGCTCGCGTGCCGCCCGACGGCACGGTCCTGCGCGTGCGCCCGTTGGCAGGCGCCGACCAGTGGTCGTTCCCGACCTCCGCTCGGGTCGAGCGCGGTCACATCGAGGTGGACGCCGTGGGATGGGAGACCCAGTTCGCGTGGGCGTTCGCCCCCGACGGCTCGGTGGCTCGACTCATCCGGACTCCGTACGGGCGGGGGCCGTTCCCGACGAAGTTCCAGCGAGCCCGAACCGTCGACGTGCGACTTCGCGAGACCGACGGCCGCCCGATCGTTGGCGCACTCGTGGGGGACTACGACGTCAACCGACCTCCGGTACTGCTCCCGCCGACGGACGCGAATGGACGGACCCGAGTCGTCGACTTCGATGAAGGGCCGCTCCACCTCTTCTTCGCAGAGGGTGCCCCGTCCTGGCGCGCCCTGCCGAAGGTCGAGTCGAGCGGCGACGCAACCCTGGACGTGGTGCTGCCGCCCAAGGTGACGGTCGTCCTGCGCCTGCTCCTCGACGGGCGGCCGGGCCTTCCCTCGCGGTACCACCTCAGCTGCTTGGGCCAGGACATCGAGGATGCGGAGGAGGATGCCGAGCGCGGCGAGATCCGCTTCGGGGCCCGGCCTTCCGAGCAGGGCGCGCCGATGACGCTCTTCTTCGGAGGGGCCTTCGGTTGGACGCCCGAGGAAGGGGCCAGGCTCGGCGGTCTACGCCCAACGGTCGTCCCGGGCGTGCCCCTGACCCTGCGCTTCCGGCGCCTGGGCATCGTTCGCGTGCGTCTGTCGGCGCCGAACGCGACGGCGGATGACTGGCGCCGCGTGGTCCTCGAGTCATACGAGGGCGACAGGTGGAGGACCGTGAGTGACAAGGGGTCGTGGAACGAGGATCTCTACATCGGCGCCGGCCATTCGCTCCTGATGCCGCTCGACCGCGGGACCTGGCGCTTGCGCGACGCGGCGACAGGACGCACCACCGCCCCGGTCACGATCGCGGCGCCCGCCCCCGAGGAGATCGTGGAGCGCGTCCTCGAGATCGGCCCGTAGACGTCCGGGCCGAGCGTCCTCGAACCCGACCGCGCGTCGGGTGGGAGATCCCAGAGAGATGGCTCTCATCCGACGACCCGAACTCTCGACCTGCCGCCTGACAGCCAGATTCTTAAGCGCTTTCACAGCAACGGGTTCCGATCGTTGTGATCCTTCGCTCACCCTCGATTCCGATCGGAGATTGGACCCCAAGCCTCCGTTCGAGCTCCGGGTTCGAGCTCGGAGAGCGGGCGCCCACTGACCCGGAGGAAGTCCTCCGCGCGCTACACGTAGACGACGACCACGACGCCGCGCGCGATCGGACCGATCGCCCGATAGCGCAGCTCGTCGTCGCTGTGGGCCTCGTCGTCGAGGTCGAGCCAATAAGACCCCGATGTGAACAGCGTCGCCGCCTCCTCGAACGAGATCCCGTGCTTCCGGACGGTCCGGGCGTTCTTGGCGGGGTCCCACTCGAAGCGCACGACGGGTAGTCTACGCCAATGGCGTAGGCCAGCAGCCGTTCTCTGTTCGAACGGCGATGTGCGCCCCCACACCCACCAACTCCTGTGAACTCGCGCGTGCGGGGCCGAGAGCGGGGAGAGTCCGAAAGGTTTCGGGGCCTCTCCCGCTGAACACTCGGGGGGTGTCGCAGGGCCGGTGGTCGCGGCGTTGCATCGGGACGTCGCCGCAACTCCCGACGCAGGCGCGGGTTACGACGCCCTCCGCGGGAGGCCCGCGGAGCGCCCTCGCGTCGCCGCTTCTCCCCGCCGCGAGTTCGAACGGAGAAGTGGCTCCCCAT
>JAYTCP010000600.1:0-1544 GCA_043736435.1 Planctomycetia bacterium
ACCACCACGGTGATCGCGAGCAGGTTGAGGAGGATGCGGACGCGGCCGGTGATGGGGGGAGGAGGCATGGGGCGCGGGGGATGGAACCACCGCCCCGGCCCCGTGTCGAATGCGCCGGGGCGAGGTCCGTGTCCCGACGGCATCCGCGCTACCCTAAATCCCCCTCAGGAACGGCCCCCCGGTGGGCTCCGTTCCCCCCGATCCGCCCGTCCGCGATCGCTCGATCTCGCTGGAGTGCTCCCCATGTCGCGTTCCCTCTCCCGTCCGCGCACCTGGCTCTTCTGGATCGCGCTCGCCGTGCTGCCCACGGTCGTGGCCGTGGCCGACGACAAGCCTTCCGCCGCGCGGGCCCTGCGCACGGCCGAGGAGCCCCTCCGGGATCGCGCATGGGACAAGGCCGCCACGGCGCTCGCAAGGGTCCGCAAGGACTGGCCGGGCACGCCCGAGGCGGTGGAGGCGGCGGTCCTACAGGCGCGGGCGCTCCTCCTCGCGGGCAAGGCGCGGGAGTCCCTCGACGTGGCGACCGAGCTCCTGAAGGCGAGTGGGGACGCGACGTGGGCCGGCCGCATGAAGGGGACCCTGGCCGACGCGTACGGGGCGCTCAAGGCCGGCGCCGACGAGGCGAAGGCCTTGCGCGAGCGCGCCGAGCTCCTCACGGGAGACGACCATCGCGCCAAGATCGCGGCGCTCTACGTGAAGCTCGGCGACGACGACTTCGACGGCATCGACGGGAAGGACGACCTCGGTCGCGTCGTGAAGAAGAAGGACTTCGCGAAGGCCCGCGAGGCCTACGCGCGCGCCCTCGAGCTCGGCGTCGCCGCGACGGACCGGCTCCGGGTGCGCGCGCGCATCGCCCTCTCGGCCGAGGAGCTCGGCGACTGGGGGACGGCCATCGCGACGTGGGACGACCTGCTCGAGCGCAACGCGTCCGCGTCCGCAGACGACCGCGAGACGTGGCTCGTGGGTCGCGGCCGCGCGCGCCTGCGCGCGGGGCAGACGGCCGAGGCGCGCAAGGACCTCCGCGACGCGCGCACCCGGTTCCCGAAGGGCAAGCGGGCCCTCGAGACGCTGCGCCTCTCCGCCGAGGAGCGCTTCCTGGCGGCGAACGGCCCCGAGGGCGACCTCGCGTTCGAGGAGGGCGTGCTGCTCCTGCGCCAGGCGATCAGCGAGCACCGGGACGACCCGGCGGCCCCCGCCGTCCAGGCGAGCCTCGCCCTGGCCTACGCCGGGCGCGGACAGCACCAGAAGGCGGCCGGCGAGTGGCGCGGCCTCGTCGAGCGCTTCCCCACGCACGCCGACGCCCCGACCTGGCGCAACGCGGTGGCCGAGTCCCTCGCGGCGGCGAACCGCTTCGACGAGGCCGTCACCGAGTGGAAGGCCTTCCTCTCGGCCTATCCGAACCACCCGCTCTGGCAGCAGGTCCAGGAGCGCATCCCCTCGGCCCGCTACCGCAAGGCCGAGGTGCTCCGCGACGAGGGCGACAAGGACGGCGCGATCGCGGCCTGGCGCGCGTTCGCCGAGGAGTACCCGACCGATCCCCGCGC
>JAYTCP010000601.1:0-3847 GCA_043736435.1 Planctomycetia bacterium
GGGCGGCGGCCGAACCCGGGTCTGCCGCGGCGGGCGCGCTCGCGGGGGATGGGGCGGGAGTCGCGTCTCTGCTCGCCCGGGCGCTCGCCTCGGAGGCGACGGAGCGGGCGGAGGCCCTCCGCCGCGAGGCCGCCGCCCTGCGGGCCGCGGCCGGGGCCCACCCCGTCCCGCCCTCCCGTCGGGCGGTCCTGTCGCGGTACCTTGCGGCCCGGGCGGCGAACGCGCGGCCCGATGAAGACGGCCCCCGATGACCTCCGACTCCACCCCCTCCGCCGACGGTGCCCCTGCGTCGCGCCGGGTCGGCGTCTGGCTGGTGGGCGCCTGCGGCGGCGTCGGCACCCTGACCGTCGCGGGCGCGCGGGCGGTGGCGCGGGGGCTGAAGGCCCCCGTCGGGCTCCTGACCGAGACGCCGCTGTTCGCGGGCGTCCCCCTCGCCGCGATCGGCGACCTCGTCTTCGGCGGGCACGAGATCCGGGACGTCGACTTCGTGCGCAGCGCCGAGGAGTTCTCGCGGCGCGCGGGCGTCCTCGACGACGCGCTCCTGCGCCTGCTCCGCGACGACCTCGCGGCGGCGAGCGAGAACCTGCGCCCCGGCTTCCTCGTGAACCCGAGCGCATCGGTCAAGGGCCTCGCTGCCAAGGGGCGGACGGCGAAGGGCCGCGGCGCCCGCGCCATCGTGCTCGGCATCCAGGCCGACCTGCGCGCGTTCGCGGAGCGCCACGCCCTGTCGAGCGTCGTGGTGGTCAACGTGTCGAGCACGGAGCCGCCGCGCGAGGTGCCCATCGAGTGGGCCACGCTCGAGCGGTTCGAGCGCTACCTCGACGGGCGCACGGCGAAGGGGCTCACGAGCAGCGTCCTCCACGCCTACGCGGCCATCGACGCGGGCTTCCCCTACGTCAACTTCACGCCGTCGCCGGGCAGCACGATCCCCGCGATCCTCGAGCTCGCCGAGCGCCGCCGCGTCCCCCACATGGGCAGCGACGGCAAGACGGGCGAGACCCTGGTGAAGAGCGTCCTCGCGCCCCTGTTCACGGGCCGGGCCCTCCGGGTCCTCTCGTGGGAGGGCTACAACATGCTGGGGAACCGCGACGGGCTCGTGCTCGACGACCCGCAGGCGAAGCTCAGCAAGACGCGCAGCAAGGACGCCGTGCTGCGCTCGATCCTGAAGGACGCGGGCACGCACACGCGCGTGACGATCGACTACGTCCCGAGCCTCGACGACTGGAAGGTGGCGTGGGACTACCTCCACTTCGAGGGCTTCCTCGGCGCGCGGATGTCGATGCAGTTCACGTGGCAGGGCAACGACTCGGCGCTGGCGGCGCCCCTCGTGCTCGACCTGGCGCGCCTCGCGGCCCTCGCCCAGGCGCGGGGCGAGGCCGGCCTGCTCCCCCACCTCGCGGGCTACTTCAAGAGCCCCGCGGGCGTCGAGGAGCACGCCTTCGTGAAGCAGATGGGCCTCCTCGAGGCGTACGTCGCCCGCTGCCGTGAGGGCGGGGGCGCGCGCGCCCGCGGCCGCGCGCGGTGAGGATCGGCCCCGGGCCCAAGGTCCGGCACCTCCCGTGAGCGCCGCCACCCTCGGCTGCCTGCTGCTCGCGACGTTCCTCGCCCTCGAGCTCGCGCGCCCGCGTCTGCCGGCCCTCGCCCGGCGACTGCTCGTCGTCGCGTTCGCCCTCGTCCTCGCGGCGGGCGGGATGGAGATCGCGCGCTGGGACCACGGCCACCCGGACTGGTTGCTCTGGATCGGGTGGGTCGGCGCCCCCGTGATCGTGATCTTCGGCTCCGCGGCGGCCGGCGTGCGGCGCTGGTACGGCTGGCCCGACCTCGGCCCGCTCCCGGGACGCCTGGCCCTGTTCGGGGCCGCGGCCCTCGTGGGGATCCTCGTCGGCTCGCAGGTGAAGCCGAGCGACGTCGACGCCTCGTTCGAGCGGGGCGAGTCCCTGCGCCGCGCGATCGCCACCTGGCGCGACGCGCACGGAGGCGCGTGGCCCTCCCGCCTCACGGAGGCGGTCCCGGACGTGCCCCGCACCCGCATGGGATGGATGGCCCCGCCGCCCTTCGCCTACGATCCGGGGGCGAAGACCCTCGCGTTCCCGATCCGCACCGGCGCGGAGGCCCAGGTGGACCTCGCCGCCCCCGGCGCCCCCTGGAAGAAACGATGAAGCCCGCCACCGGCACCGCACGACGCGCACGCATGGCCACGACGAGGGTCTGCCTCGTGGTGACCGAGAAGTCGTGCCGCCTCCCCTGGGAGCGCGCCGTCGAGCTCGCCCTGACCTGCGCGTCCGTCGGGATGGTCCAGCTGCGCGAGAAGAGGCTGTCCGACGGGGCGTTCGCCAAGCGGGCGAAGCGGCTCCGGGCGATGTGCGACGCCGTCGGCGCCCTGCTGGTGCTCAACGACCGCGCGCACCTCGTGTCGGCCACGGGCGCCGACGGCGTCCACCTCGGCGAGGACGACATGCCCGTCCCCGACGCGCGCGCGCTGCTCGGGCCGACGGTGCTGATCGGCCTGTCCACCCACGACGCGCAGGAGCTCGATGCGGCCTCGCGACACGGCGCCGACTACGCCGGGCTCGGGCCGTGCTTCCCCTCGACCACGAAGACGCTCGTGCGCGCGCCCCGCGGGGCCGCCCTCCTGCGCGAGGCCCTCCCCATCGCCAGGCTGCCCGTCTTCGCGATCGGCGGGATCGACTCCGACAACGTGCGCCTGCTCGTCGAGGCGGGCGCCGACCGGATCGCCGTCGGGGCGGGCATCCTCGGCCGGGACGACCCGGCCTCCGCCGCCCGCACGCTCGCCGCGGCGCTCGACGCGCATCCGCGCCGCGTCCCCCGCCGCAAGAAGGCGGCGAAGGGCGGGCGGGGACGGCACCGGAGGTCGTAGGACGTCCGCGGAGTCCCGTTTCGGGGGCGTCGGGGAGCGCCGGGTCCTCCCGAGGGCCCGCCCCGGGGGTGCGACGGTGCCTCCACGCATCCTCACCATCCCCCGGCGAACCCGGGGGCTCGGACGGGGGAACGGGGCCACGCCGCGGATCCCACCTGCCCCCTTGATGCCCCCTTGACACGGAGGGCCAAGAGGGGCTCAATCTCCGGTGCAGCAAGCGTGCGAGATTCGGCATGTCATGCAGTAGACGGCCGCTGAGAGCGGTGACGTGCACAGACCTGCTCCGCGTAAAGTCGCACGACAGAGTCGGGCCGGACTGAAATAAGCGTCCGAACCGGCGAGGGAAGCGGCTCTCCCTCCTGCCCTTTTTCCTCCTGCCCTTCTTCCTCCTCCGTCCGAGCGCACGATGACCGAAGGACGCACCACCCGCCGCAGTTTCCTCGCCATGGGCGGGGCCGCGCTGGCGCTGGGCGTGCTCGTCGGCTGCGGTGGCGGTCAGGGGCAGGCGCAGGACGGTCCCGCGCAGATCTTCGCCCTCTCGGGGAAGGGCCGCCGCGTCTCCAACGCGGCGAAGAAGCACAACGCGAACAAGCGCTTCCTCACCGCCGCCCTCGCGAATGCGAACCGCGCTCACCTGGGGGACACCTCTCAGGTGGTGTCGCTGATGGTCAGCCAAGACGAGTTCCGACGGCTCTTCGGCTTCGGCGGGGTCATCGCCGACCTGCGCCGCGCCTGACGGGGCCCCTACCTCGCCGGCGCGAACAGCTCGTCGGGGACGACCGTGAAGCCGGGCAGGGCGCGGGAGTCGAGGGCCTCGCCGCCCCTGGCGACGCGCACCCCGGACGCGTCGTACACCTCGACGGACTTTGCGGCGGGATCCACGATCCAGACTTCCTCGACGCCGGCCGCGAGCAGCCGTCGGCGCTTCACCATCCGATCGCGGCGGGCGGTCGAGGGACTCAGGACCTC
>JAYTCP010000602.1:0-2928 GCA_043736435.1 Planctomycetia bacterium
CATGGCGTAGATCGCCGTGTCGATCCGCGGCATGCCGAGGGCGCGCCGACCGGCGTCGCCGCGGGCGAAGTACACGGCGCCGTCGACGGGCGGGGCATCGCCATGGGAGCCCAGGTCCGCGTCCTGGCTCGTGTAGAAGGCGCCGGACGGGGAGCGCATCATGCCCGTGAGCCAGCGCCGGACGGCGTCCGCGTCCCGGCGCCAGCGCGCGTCCCCCGTGAGGCGGAACGCCGAGGCGAAGCACGAGATCGCCCCCGCGTTCACCGAGGCGATCTTCTCGAAGTGCGGACGATCCCATCCGCCGCCCTCGGAGTACTGGTACATGCCGCCCCACACGGGGTCGATCAGCCGCTCCCACGCGCCGAGCGTCCGCAGGGCCATCCCCCGCCAGCCCGCCCCGGGCGCGATCCGCGCCTCGACCAACGCGTGGAGCAGCGTCGGGGCGAACGGGTACTTCTGCCCGAAGCCCCAGCCCCCCTGCGCCTCGTCCCACGTGCGCGCGATCAGGGCTTCGAGCCGGGCGCGCAGCGCGGGGAGGTCCACGGGGCCCGTGGCCCCGGCGGCGGACGGCGGCGTCGTGTCGAGGAGCGTTCGCCCGTCTGCGACGGCCTGCTCCACCTCGGAGAGGATCGAGAGGAAGTCGTCGGGGCCGCGGTAGCCGCGGAGCGCCGTGATCGTCCGCGCGTCCGGCGTCAGGAAGATCGTCGCGGGCCACCGGTACTCGGCATACCGCTCGGCGAGGTCGGGACGCGCGTCGGCGTCCACCTTCACGGCCACGAACCGCTCCGCGAGCCGCCGGGCCACGCGGGGATCGGCGAACGTCTCGCGCTCCATCACGTGGCACCAGTGGCACCACGCGGCCGAGACCTTCACCACGAGGATCCTGCGCTCACGTCGGGCCCGCTCGAACGTCGCGGGCGACCACTCGCTCCACCGCGGCGTCTCCGGGCCCGCCTCGGCCGCGCGGAGTCCGTCGGCCGGGGACGGCAGGGTGCCGCTCCCGAGCAGGAGGGCGACCCCGAGCGCGGCCAGCGGGGCGAGACGGCGGGGACGCGTGTGCATGGGCCTCAACGCTACCTACGGGGGGAGGAGCCCATCGGATGCGGCGCACGCCTCCTCCCCCGTCGGGCCCCATTCGGGCCCGAACGCCCTCCTCCCCGGCCAGGCGTCCCAGGGTCCCCGCCGAATTCGCGGATGGCGCCCGACGCCCGCCGCGTTCCTTCCTATGCTGACGTGGTGCACACCGAGCGCCCCTGCCGACGACGCCTCGCCGCCTTCGCGGTCGGCGCGGGGCTCTGCCTGGGCACGGCGGGATTCGCGGCTGGGGGGGACGATCCCTTCGGGCCCGACAAGCGCCCCGCCGGCCCCGCGCCCCTCCCTGCGCCGCCGTCGCAGCCCGTGCGCCAGGGCGGGGCGGGGTCGGGCGCCGCCTGCGCGGCGGAGGCACCGCCCGACGTCGCGTCGTTCGGCGCCTGGCTGTCGAGCGACGACTGGCTGTGCCGGGCGCTGGCGGCCAGCGAGCTTCGCCGCCGCTCCGACGACGGGACCGTCGCGCTCCTCGCGCGCACCCTCGTCGCGGAGGAGGACGTGCGCACGATCGGGCTGCTGCTCAAGGCGCTGGCGGGCCGCACCCGGGAGGAGCTCGTCGTCGAGGGGGGCGCCCCCCTCGCGCAGCGCTGCGTCTCGCTCCTCGCGCACCCGCACGCGGGCATCCGCGCGCGCGCCCTCGAGGCGCTGCGGCCGATGCCGCCCGTCCGTCTCGGGGACGCACCCGAGACCTACCGGGCCTGGTGGGCCCGCGGGCGCGCGGGGCTCGAGGTCGAGACGAAGCTCCTCGCGGCGCGCCGCCTGCGAGCGCGGGCCGAGGCCACCGGACCGGCTCACGCGCCGGGCGAGACCCGGACCGTGGCCGGGCCCGGGGTCGAGCGCTGGAAGGACCTCGAGCGGATCCACCGCGGCGGGTTGGAGGTGATGGTCTGCCTCGACTCGACGGGCAGCATGGGCGAGGTGATCGAGGCGGCCAAGGCGAACATCGTCTCCCTCGTCCGGCGCCTGCGCGCGCTGGCGCCTCGCTGTCGCGTCGGGCTCGTGACCTACGACGACGGCGCGCGGCTGCGGATCGGGCTCACCTCCGACGAGGGAGCCCTCGAGCGCGAGCTCGGGCGCGTCTTCGCCGCCGGCGGGGAGGACTACGAGGAGGGCGTGGACAAGGCCGTGATGCTCGCCTTCAAGGCGGAGACGGTGGGGTGGTCGAGCAAGGCGCTGCGCGTCGTGCTCGTCGTGGGCGACGCTCCGCCGCACGACGAGGACGTGGCGCCGCTCCTCCGGTTCATGGGGAAGCGGCGGGACGACCCGATGTTCGAGTCGCCCATCCGCGTGGACACGGTGTCGACGAACGCGTCGGGGGCCGGCGATGCCGACGGGCTCGTCCCCCACTTCAAGGCGATCGCGGCGGCCGGCCACGGCGCCTCGGTGCGCCTGCGGTCGGCGAGCGAGCTGGTGGCCGAGCTCCTCGTGGTCTCGTTCGGACCCGCCTGGCGCGAGCCCCTGCGGGCCCTGCTCGACGAGCTCGACGCCCTCGGGCGCGAAGGGAGCCGGGAGCGGCGGAAGTAGGGCCGGCGGAGGGGAGCGGGACGGTCCGCGCGGAGTCCACGCGGCGGGCGGCGCCCGGTAGCATCCGCAGCAACGCCCCCGCCGCCCCCCGGAACCCCGCCGTGCCGACCTCCCCGAGCGCTGCCCGACTCGCCCCCCACCTCACGCCATCCCGCCGGGGCCGCCCGCCCGACGACCCGATCTTCGCCCTGAACGCCGAGGCCAGCGCGCGCCGCGCGAGGGGCGAGTCCATCGTGAACGCCACCCTGGGGAGCCTCCTGAACGACGACGGCACCCTCGCGATCCTCCCGACGGCGACCCGAGCCGTGCGCGAGG
>JAYTCP010000603.1:0-5330 GCA_043736435.1 Planctomycetia bacterium
CGGGCGACGGGCGGCCCGTCCCCTCCGCACCCCGCGAGGGCCACGAGCAGGAGCGCGAGGCAAGGGAGGAGCGGGCGACGTCCCTCCGGGCGTCCCGAGAGGGAGGGTTCCCGTCGTGCCACCGATCCCGGATGCGTACGCATGGGGAGGAAGCCTACCGTGCCCCGCGGGATGCGCCGGGACGATGGACGGTGGAAGCCCCCCCTGCTCCGGTGTAGGCATGGGGCCATGCGATCGCAGCCCCTCTCTCGTCGGATCGGCGCGCCCCCCACGCGGCGGGCGGCGTCGTGCCTGCCCGTCGCCCTCGCCGTCCTGACGCTCCTCTGCGCCTGCGGGCGCGACGACCGCCCGTCCCGCGGCCCCGCGGACGCGCCCTCCGACCCGATCGGGGCGGGCCGCCCCCTCGCCACCTACCGCCTCGCATCGACCCGTTCGACGCTCGGCGACAGCTTGACGATCGAGGCCATCGCGCCCTGCCACGTCTGGGTAGGGCTCGAGCAAGGGGGCACGCGCCAAGGGGGCAGGTCCCGCGACCTCGAGCCGGGCGAGGCCGTGCGGGTGGAGTGGTGGATCGCTCCCGTCGAGCGCCCGACGGGAGCCCCGAGCCCGGGGGCGGAGCCCGCCGCCGGCGCCGGGGACGTCTCCCATCGGCTGCGGTTCGGCCTCGACGACGAGAACTCGCGCGAGACCCGCCTCGTCGTCCGGCCGAAGTCCCCCTCGCCGTGGGTCCGCACCGCCGCGGCGACGATCCCGATCTCGCCACGGCCGTTCCCGCGGGACGGCGTCGTGCTCGCGGCCGTCGCCGTCGCCGACCTCACGGCCCACGCCGGACTGTCCCTCGTCCTCGAGCCGACGCCCATCATCACGGGCGCCCCCGTGGGCACCCCCGCGGACGCGCTCCAGCTCGCCTGCCTCTGGGTCCGCGTCACCCCGCGATGAAGCGGGCACGGGGCTCGCCCACGAGGCCGAGGTCCCGCCATCCGCCCCACGCCGCCGCGGGCGGCGGTAGGCTCGCGCAGGATGCCGCTACGCCCGCCG
Source organism: Planctomycetia bacterium (assembly GCA_043736435.1). GTDB lineage: Bacteria > Planctomycetota > PLA2 > PLA2 > JAEUHO01 > JAYTCP01. Next base: position 1,039 of record JAYTCP010000603.1, read on the forward strand.
ATCGCACGGAACGTCTCGCCCCAGGGCTTGCGCGCGTCCCGCGCGCGCGCGATCGCGACCCTGCGCACGCTCGCCCTCGCGACGCTCTTCGCCGTGGGCGGCGCGTGCGGCGGCGACGAGCCGCCCCGCGCGCCTCCGGCGCCGCCCCCGCCGGCGCGCGTGCGGTACGCGGCCGACGGCATGCCGCACCAGCCCGTCCCGCGCCCCCGACATCCGAAGAACGTGCTCCTGATCTGCGTGGACACGCTGCGCGCCGACGCCCTCGCCCCCTGGGCGAAGGGGCGGCCGCGCATGCCGCTCCTGTCGCGCGAGATGGCCCGAGGGGTCGTCTTCCGCAACGCGACCGCGACCTCCCCGTGGACCGCGCCGTCGGTCGCGTCGATCCTCACGGGGCTCCTCCCGTCGGGCCACGGCGCGCAGGCGCTCTCCCCCGACCTGCGGCTCGTGCCCGCCGTCACCACCCTGGCCGAGATCCTCGACCGCCAGGGCTACCGGGTGGCCGCCTTCGTCGGCGGCGGATGGGTCGGCGCCGAGAACGGGATGCTGCAGGGCTTCGAGCACGTGCAGACGCGCTTCTCGTTCCGCGCGGGCGCGAGCCTCCTCCTCGAGAGCCAGCAGCGCCTCGAGGAGCTCGCGCCCTGGTTCGTGCTCCTCCACACGTTCGAGGCCCACGACCCGTACCTGGCCCCTCCTCCGTGGATGGGCCGGCCCCCGCCCCCGCCCGCCGCCGTCGACCTGGCCGCCGTGGACGCCGAGGCCGAGGCCACGGGGAACCGCTCGCTCGTCCGGCGGTTCCTGCTCGAGCACGCGACGCGATCGGCGATCTTCGAGACCGCGCCCGGCATGGAGCGCATGCGGAAGGTGACCCGGTGGTTCGAGGACGGCTACCGCAAGGACCCCGAGGGCCCCGCGCTCGTGCAGACGGCGCGCAACGCGTACGAGGAGGGCCTCGCCCGACTCGATCGCGCGTTGACCGACTACCTGCGCGACGCGGAGGCCGCGGGGCTCCTCTCCGACACGATCGTCGCGATCGTCGGGGACCACGGCGAGGGGTTCGGCGAGCACGACACGTTACACCACGGCCGGCGCGTCTACGAGGAGCTCGTCCGCGTGCCGATGTCGATCCGCGGGCCGGGGCTGCCCGAGGGCGTCGTGGCGGACGGCAGCGTCTCCACGGCGGACCTCCTGCCGACGCTGCTCGAGCTCCTGGGGCTCCCGGCGCCCGAGGGCATCGACGGCGTCTCGCTCCGGCCCGTGATCGCGGGCGGCCCCGGCCGCCCCGTGATCGCGGAGGAGCGCCGCACCCCGATCGAGACCGGCCTGCCCAACGACCTCGACCTGCTCGCCGTGCGCGACGCGCGCCACACCTGGATCGGCATGCGCGATCGCACGTCGGGCCGGATCACGGAGGAGGCGTACGACCGTTCGACGGACCCCGGCGAGGAACGCGCGCTGCCCGCGGGCGACGTGCCGGAGTGGTCGCCGGCGTTGCTGGCGGCCGTCCGGAAGGCCCGCCACGGCTGGATGCGCTGACCCGGCGGGGCCAGGCGCCCCCGCCGCCCCGAAGATCCCGATCACGGCTCCGAGGCGCCCCCACGCACGCTCATCCCCTCTCGCGTTGCGCTCACGATGCACCTCCCTTCATGCGGGCTCGTCGTCGCCCGCGGCCCCGCCCCCCTCGCCCCCACCCTCCTCGCCCGCGTCCGCTCCCCGGGCCCGTCGGCGCCGTTCGAGCCGCTCGAGTCCGGGGACGAACCCCGGCGGCAGCGACCACCCGCCGTCGATGAGCCACACGGCGCCGGTGACCCAGCCCGCCGCGTCGCTCGCGAGCCACGCGATCAGGTCGGCCACCTCGTCGGCGGTCCCGAAGCGGCCGAGCGGGATCTGGCGGCGCACCGCCTCCTCGACCTCCGGCGACGGCCACAGCCGGTCGGCCGCCCCGACGCTCTGGAAGGGACCGGGCGACACGGCGTTCACGCGGATGCCGAGCGGCGCCCATTCGGCCGCGAGCGTGCGCGTCATCGCCTCGACGCCGGCCTTCGCGCAGGCGGAGTGCACGACCCCCGGCTTGCCCGTGGAGGCGTAGGGCGCGGACACGTTGACGATGGCGCCGCCGGCCTTCATGAGGCGCGCAGCCTCCCTCGAGCATGTGAAGACGCCATTCAGGGTGATGTCGATCACCGTGGAGAACGCCTTCGGGGCGAGACGGATCGACGGGCGCACGAAGTTGCCCGCGGCGTTGTTCACGAGGACGTCCACGCCGCCGAAGCGCTCGGCGGTCGCGCGCATCGCGGTGCGCACCTCGTCCGGGCGGCGCACGTCCATCGCGAGGGAGAGCACGGCGAAGCCCTCGCGCTGCCCGACCTCCTGGAGCTCGCGGTGGTGCGCCACGTCGCGGCTGGCGACGGCGACGCGCGCGCCGAGCGCGCCGAGGCGGCGGGACACCGCGAGGCCGAGCCCCGTGCCGCCGCCGGTCACGAAGGCGGTGCGGCCGTGGAACGCGTTCGGCTCGAGGCGCATGGGCGGGGGGATCTCGGGGGCGGCGGGGGCGGCAGGGGAGGCGCGCGGTCGTCGGCGGCGGGCCCGGCGCGGCGAGCCATCAGGGAGGAGCCATCAGGGAGGAGCCTTCAGGGAGGAGATGCCAGCGCGCGCTCGGCGGCCTCGATGCCGCGGTCGGCGCCGCCGTGGCCGTGGGACTTGGCGAGACGGAACAGCTCGAGGGCCTTCCGGGGCGAGCGACGGACGCCCGCGCCGAGCAGGTGGCAGACCGCGAGGCCCACCTCGGACTCGGGATCGCCCGCGGCCACGCCGCGGCGGAACCAGCGCACGGAGGCCGGGATCGCGCCGGGACGGCCCTCGCCCTCCTCGAACCAGCAGCGACCCAGCCACCCGTACGCGCGGTGCTGGCCGCCCGAGGCCGCCTGCTCGAGCCAACGGATGGCCTCGAGCCGGTCGCGCCGGACCCCCTCGCCGAGGCAGAGGGCCCGCCCGAGCCCGAGCGCGGCGACGGGATCGCCGGCCACCGCGCCGCGACGGAACCAGCGGATCGCCGCGCGCCGGTCCTTCGGCGTCCCGCGTCCGTCCCAGCAGCACTCTCCGAGGCGGCCCATGGCGACCGGGTTCCCGCCCTTCAGGCCGTCGCGGTAGTGCGCGACCGCGCGCTCGAGGTCCGGGGCGTCGCCGTTCCCCACCTCGGCGAGGAGGCCCGAGAACGCGTGGGCGCTCGCCATGCCCTGCGCGCGCGCAAGCCGCAGGAACTCGAGGGCCACGGCCCGGTCCTCGGGGATGCCGCCGTAGCCGCCGTACGCCCGCATGCACAGCTCGAACTGCGCGCGCGGGTCGGCGAGCTCTCCCGCCCGGCGCAGGTGCGCGACGGCGACGGGCGACGAGCCCTGGGAGCGCTCGAGCCCCGAGACGAGGGCGAACGCCGCCCAGGGGACCGTCGCCGCGGCGCGCTCGTACCAGGTCCTGGCGCGCGCGAAGCCGCCCGGGCGCAGACGGGTCTCCCGGATCCACCCCGCGGCGAAGGCCGCCACCGCGTCGCCGGCGCGCGCGGCGGCGGCGAACAGGGCATACGCGGCGGGGTCGTCCGCGGGTCCGCCTTCGGCGAGCGCATGGGCGAACGCGCGGACGAGGCGCGCGTCGGCGTGCTTGGCCTCGACCGCGCGCTCGATCCAGGCGAGCCCCGCCTCCCGGTTCCTCTCGACGCCGATCCCGTCGAGACGGGCGAGGCCCCAGCGGAAGACCGCGTCGGGATCGCCCGACGCGGCATCGGCGGCGAGGCGGCGCGGATCGACGACCCGCCCGAGCGCCGCGCGCACGCGCCGGCGGTGACGCATCCCCTCGAGGAACAGGGGGGCGTCGGGGACGCCTCGGAGGAGCGCGAGGCGCGCGAAGCGCTCGGCCCGGCGCGGATCGGAGCGCACGAGCCACGCCACGGCGGCGAGGTCGAGGACGGCCTGGTCGACGCCGCTCGCGGCCGCGCGACGGAGGAGCCGCTCGGCCTCGGCGATGCGGGCCGGGCCGTCGATCTCGCGGAGCAGGAGCACGCCGAGGAGGCGCTGGGCCGGGCCCCGGCCGGCCGCGGCGGCCTTGCGCAGCCACGGGATGGCGGCGTCCGTCGACGGGGAGAGGCCCATCTCTCCGTGGAGGATCCACATCGCGAGGCGCTCGGCCCGCTCGGGCGACCGCTGCGCGGCCGAGGCCAGCCATCGGAAGCCGGCGTCGAGCGGCTCGCCCTCGTCACGATCGGCGAGGCGCAGGCAGCCGAGCTGCCACTGCGCTTCGGGATC
>JAYTCP010000604.1:0-2296 GCA_043736435.1 Planctomycetia bacterium
GCCAGCAAGCCTGCAACGGGGGTCGGCCGCATCGGGTTCCTCTCCCTGGGGGCGCGCGGAGGCGGGCGCCGGTCGCATCGTAGGCGATTGGACCCGGCCCCGGCGCCCCGGTTCCCCAGTCCTGCGGTCCCGGGGTCACTGGCGGGTCACCTCGGCTCCCGCGCCCGCGCCGCCCCCCCCTCCCCCGATCCGGCTCAGCGAATGATGCACTGTCCGGAGTTCTGGGCGGCCAGGTCCTTCAGGAAGCCCTCGTCGATGTCGTCTTCCTGGGGCTTGGGGCCCGCCGCGGGGGGCGCGGCATCCGGCTTCTGCTTGCCGTGCCCACCCACGCCGACGACGTGGAGGCGCACCTTGCGCCCGTCGTTCCAACGACGCACGGCGGCGAGGATCTGCCGCGTCTGCGTCATCTTGCCCACGGAGGGCTTGCCGTCGGTCATGAAGAAGACCGTGTCGTAGGCCGGCGCCTCGGAGCGGTCCTTCTGGAGGCCCGCCCCCATCATCTTGAAGGCCGCCTCCAGCGCGTCGCCGATGTTCGTGCCGCCGTCCACGGCCATCTTCTCGACCCACAACAGCGCCTCGGCGGCGGTCTTCGTCGAGCGGACCTGCGGCTCCTTCTTCCAGGGGCGGACGTCGCCGGAGAAGGCGATCACGTTGAACACGGCGCCGTCGGGCAGGCCCGCGAGGGACTTCTTCATCTCGCGGCGCAGCACGTCGATCTTGGTCACCTTCGCGTCGAGCTCGCTCCCGGCCCACTTCATGGAGCCCGAGAAGTCGAGGACGAAGAGCACGCGCGTCGAGTGCGACTCGATCCCGTAGAACGCGAACGCGTCGTCGCGTTGCCCGGAAGCGGCGGCCGGCGCGGCCCTCCCCCCCGCCGCCCCCGCATTCCCCGCCCCCTCCTTCCCCGCCCCCCCGGGCCTCGGATCGCCCGGCCCGCGGAAGCCCTCCCCGGCGATGTCCCACCACGCGCGCCACGGCGCCTCGACGGCGGGGTAGGCCTCGCCGGTGATCGAGACGAGGGCGTCGCGCAGGTCGTCGAGGAGGCGCCCCTTGGCCATCCTCATCGTGTCGAGCAACGGGGGCACCGCGGACGCGCGGCCCGTGCGGGCGAGCGCGGCGGCGGCGCTCGCGCGCAGGCGCCAGTCGGCCGTGTCGTCCACGAGGTGCTTGGCGAACAGAGGGACGAGCGCGGGATCGGCGCGCTCGGCGAGCGCGTCGAGGGCGGCGGCCGCGTCGCGGGCGTCCTTGCCGTCCGCGGCGGCGGTCAGGAGACGCAGGGCGCGGGGCCCTGGCGCGCGGGCGAGGGCGAGGAGCCCGAAGCCGCGGTCGTTCACGTCCTCGCTGCGCAGGACGCGGGCCTCGAGCACGTCGAGCACGCGATCGGCGTCCGCGGCCACGAGCGCCGCGAGCTGGCGCGCGAGGGCCTCCCGCGCGGTGCGACGGCGCTGGTCGGCGGCGTCGATGGCGTCGCCCAGGCGGTTGACGACCTCCTCGAGCTCCTTCTTCTGGTCGGGCAGGGTGCCCACGAGGCCCGTCGGCACCAAACCCGAGTCGTCGCCCTTCGCGCGGGCGGCCTTCAGGTAGCGGTCCACGGCGTCGCTCAGCTTCTCGATCACCTCGTCGAGCCGGCGCGCGGGCTCCGCGCGCTGGCCCATCGCCTTGACGATCCCGCGACGCGCGTCGGCGGCGTCCTCGATCAGCGCGAACGCGGTCCGGGGCAGGCGCGAGGCGCCGATCCCCTCGGCGAGGAGCTCGTGCCGGCCCGCGGGGCCCGTGCCGCCGAGGCCCTCGAGGAGGTCCTCCACGGCGGCCGGGGCGCCGGCCTCGGGCAGCGCGTCGAGCACGCGCCCCATGGCGGCAGCGAGCTTCTCGAGGGCGAGGGTCTCGCGCGCCGCGAGCGTGGCGAGGTCCGCGGCCGCGGCCTTGTCCTCGTCGCTCGGTGGGGCGGCCGCCTTGCCGTCGGACCCGGCGTCTCTCGCCGGTTCGAGGAGGCGGCGCCGCATGCGCTCCGCCTCCTCCTTCGCGCCGAGCGACGCGCGCCCGGCCCGGACGATCCCGTCGAGGACCTCCTTCGACGGGGCGGCGAGCGCGGCCTCGAGGAGAGCGGCGCGCGCGTCGTCCGCGGCGCGGGCCCAGCCGGCGCCGAGCCGCTCGCCGGGGGGATCGCCCGCGCGGGCGCCCACCGGCGACGTGGCGAGCAGGCCGACCGACAGCGCCACCCACGCGAGACGACGGCCGAGCATCCGACCTCCCATCGGCCCCGCGGCGCGGGGGGAACGCCGTCACTCTACGACGC
>JAYTCP010000605.1:0-4202 GCA_043736435.1 Planctomycetia bacterium
CGGGGGGCGCGGATCCTGCGATCCGCGCCCCCCCACACCTGACCCACGTCGTGTGCCCGACCGGTGGTCCTATGGCACGAAGCGCACCATCGCAGGAGACCGCGGCTGGCCATTGATGGAGGGCGACGCGTTTCCACAGACGAGGATGCCGCCCAAGGAGTCGACGGCCGGCTCGACGGGGAGCAGCGAGGCGAAGGAGCCCGGAGGACCGGCGAGCTGGCTGACGCCTGCGCTGCCGAACGAAGAGTCCAACGTGCCCTGCGTGTCGAACCGGTAGACCTGGATGCCGATCCGAGTGCCGTTCTGGAAGAGCTCCCCCGCGAGGACGGCCTTGCCGTCCAGCTGGAACGCGACCTTCCTGCCCGAAGAGGACAGTCCGGCACCGGACACCGCGCCGGAGTACGCGACGCCAGCCGTGCCGTAGCCGCCGTCGAGGGCGCCCGTCGAATCGTAGCGTGCGATCACGGCCTGGGACTGCCAGGCCCCCGACACGAGGACGCGGCCGGCGCCATCGACGCGCACACCGTTCCAGGCGCTGCCCGCGTACGACGCGCTGAGCGACGTCGTCGCGAAGGAGGTGTCCACGGCCCCCCCGGGGGTGTAGCGATGGAGGACGTACGCACCCGCCTCCCGGGAAATGGTGAGAATGCGGCCGTTGGAATCGACGTCCAGACGACGGATCTGGTTCGACCAGCCCGAGCTCGACGCGAAGGTGACCTTGCCCCCGGATCCGAAGGTGCCGTCGAGGGCGCCGCTCGCGGTGAAGCGGGCGAGGCCGGGGAACGTACCCTTCCCGGCCGTCGCGTATCCCCCGACGATGATGCGCCCGTCCGTCATCACGACGGCGTCCACCGCGGAGTCGTCGCTGTTCGAGCTCACCAGGTTCGCGTACGCGACCCCTGCGACGCCAAACGAGGTGTCGACGGTGCCATCGGACAGCAGGCGGGCGACCGCAAGGTCGTGATGCCCGTTGTTCTTGCCGGTGCTGCGCCAGAGGGTCCCCGCAACGACGATGCGCCCATTGGCGTGGAAGCCGACGCCGATGGCGCCACCGGTTCCCGGCGACCCGAGCGCCAGTCTCACGTAGCCGGCGCCCCCACCGAAGGTGGCATCCAGCGTGCCGTCCGCGAGGTAGCGGGCGACGAGCCAGTTCGAGCCGGTCGTCGTCGTCGTCGTCCCGACGAGGACGATCTTCTGATCCAGAGGCTGGATGCCGATGGCGTTCGCCCAAGCGTCCGAGCTGATCACGCCCGGGCCCGTCACCACCACGCCGCCGGCTCCGAAGCCGGCGTCCAGATCCCCGGTCGCGGCCTCGACGCTTCCGCAGAGAGCCACCGACCCGAGGGCGAACGCCGCCGCCCACACCCGACGCCTGGTTCCGATCCTGATGTCCATGCCCGATCCTCCCTTGGCTGACCCGTCGCGGGTCGCCGTGTTCGATCGCCTCGCGCGACCGCGCCGGACAATCCCGACGTGGCCACCTACCTCCCAATTGCCGTCGCGCGCGGGAGCGGACGCGGAGACTTCTGTCTGTCGCTCGGCGTGCGGCAGGGCTATAAGGTCCGCCGGGAGCCCCGGATGGCGGCGATCGAGGCCAGTGACGAGGAACTCGCGGCCCGCGCACGTTCGGGGAGCTCCAAGGCATTCCAGCTGCTGCTGGAGCGACATCAGGAGAGGCTCGAAGCGGCGGCCAGCCGCCGGCTCCCGAAGGCGATCCAGGGCCGCGTGTCGGCTTCGGACGTCGTGCAGGAGTGCTTCCTCGTGGCGCACCTGCGGATCGCGGACTTCGAGGACCGCGGCAGCGGCTCGTTCAAGAGGTGGCTCGCCCGCATCCTGCGCAACAAGGTCCACGACGAGGTCCGCGACCACTTGGGGCGCGCGAGGCGAACCGTCGGGCGCGAAGTAGCTCGGCGCGGCTCCCGGTCCGACGTGATGCCGGTCGCAGATCGGGCTCCCTCGCCCGGCTCGCGCGCGCAGGGGACCGAGGAGAGAGCGCTCTTCAAGAAGGCTCTCCTGTCGCTGACGGACGACCAGCAAGCCGTCATCCGGCTGGTACACGAGGGAGGGCTCACGACCGTGGAGGCGGCGGAGCACCTGCACCGCACGGGGGAGGCGGTCCGCAAGCTCTACGCACGGGCCGTCGCGAACCTGGCCCATGCCCTCGAGGAGCACCGGAGATCGCCGTCATGAGCACGCCGGACGACGCCGACACGATCTTCGAGGCGTGGCGACTCGACGCGGACCGAGGCGGGCAGCCCGATCCCGAGAGCGTGATCCGCGCCAACCCCGATCTTGCCGGCGAGCTGCGCCTTCGCTTCGACGCGGTCCGCCTGCTCGACGGCGAGTTCGCGGAAGGGCGAGCCCACCGCCCGCCCGAGCGGATCGGCTCCTACCGGATCGTGCGCGAGCTGGGACGGGGAGGGATGGGCGTCGTCTACGAGGCGGTGCAGGAGAGCATGGACCGCCCCGTGGCGCTCAAGGTCCTCTTCCCCTCGGTGGCGCCCGCGGACCATGCGGTGCGCCGGTTCCGCCAGGAGGCGCGCATCGCGGGCAGCCTCAAGCACACGAACATCGTCGCCGTGCACGACCTCGGACAGGAGTCGGGCCTGTGGTACTGCGCGATGGAGCTGGTGGACGGGCCGCCCCTCTCGCGCGTGATCGAGCAGGTCGTGTCCCACGCGGGCGGCGGGCGGGGCGGACGGCCCCCGTCGGGCACACCCTCCACGCTCACCGGCGAGGCGAGCGGTGGCAGCAGCCACTTCCGCCGCGTCGCGCGGATGTTCGCCGGGGTCGCGGACGCGCTGGGGGTAGCGCACGAAGCCGGCGTCCTCCACCGCGACGTCAAGCCATCCAACCTCCTCCTCGACCGGGCCGGTCACCTTCGCCTCGTGGACTTCGGCCTCGCGAGGCTCGAGGTGGACCAGGCGCACCTCACCCGCACCGGCGACGTCGTGGGCACGCCGCTGTACATGAGCCCCGAGCACTTCCGTGGGCGGGACGTCGGCCCCCGAAGCGACATCTACTCGCTGGGCGCGACGCTCTACGAGGTCCTGACGCTGCGCCCCCCGCACAATCCGAAGGACGCCACCCTCCTCGCTTCCGAGGTCGTGACGAAGGATCCGCCGCGTCCGCGCTCCGTCGATCCCATGGTGCCGCGCGACCTCGAGACGGTGGTCCTGAAGGCGCTCGAGAAGGACCCAGCGCGGCGCTACGCGACGGCGGAGGCGTTCGCGAACGATCTGCGCGCGTTCGCGGGCGGGGACGCGATCCGGGCGAAGAGGGCGGGCCCCCTTGCGAGGGGGATTCGTCTCGTGAAGCGGCATCCCGCGCGCGCCGTCGCGATCTCGGTCGCGCTGGTCGGCGCGGTGGCGGTGGCGGGCTTCGCCTTGCGGGCAGGCGTGGAGGGCGATGCGCGACGGGACGCGGAGTACCGACTGCTCCTGAGACGGGCGGTCGACTTTCGTCCGTGGGATGGCAACGAAGGCGCCTCGCAGGCTCAACCGCTCTACGAGCAGGCCATCGCGTTGGATGCGGACCGAAGCGATGCCTACATGGCGCGCGCCCTCGCGGGCGGTCCGCCCCTGGGTGACCGCCTGAAGGACGTCGACTCCGCCGCGGCGCGCGGGGTCCCACCCGAGACGGCCTCCCTCCTTCGGGCCTTCCTCTTCAGCGTGTACCGCAGGGAGCCGGAGGCGGCGGAGGCGCTACGCGCCGCGGGCGGCTCGGCGACGGCAGACGAGCCGCTCGCGCACCTCGTGGCCGGCCGACGGGCATGGCGGGAGGGCGAGCTCGAGCAGGCTGAACGCGAGTACGGCGCGGCCCTCCGGGGCCTGCCCGCCGACTCGATCCTCATTCACGTGCTGCGGACCCACCTGACCGACATCCACCTCGAGACGGGCCAGCACGCCAAGGCCCTGAACGAGGTGCACGCGCTCCAAGCCCTGGGCGACGACCGGGTGAAGACGGCCGCGCTCGAGGCATGGCTGTGGCGGCGCCTCGGGAAGGAGTCGGAGGCCTCCGAGCGCGCCACGGCGCTGATCGACCGGGTCCTCGGCGACGAGAACGAGTCCATCGTCGTCGGGGGGTGGTGGGAGGGGACGCGTGCCAACGACTGGCTCGGCCGCCTCACGGAGCGTGCGATCGAGAGGTTCAAGCAGTCCCCCGCGCTCTGGGGCCTGTCGGCGACCGCGCATGGCCGTCGG
>JAYTCP010000606.1:0-1607 GCA_043736435.1 Planctomycetia bacterium
CTCCTGCTCCGGGGGGAACATGTCGCGGACGTCGATCCCCCGACGGCGCAGATCCTCGATCTGCTTCTGCTTCTGCTTGTCCATCTGGCGCCCCGCGAGGCGCCCGAAGAGACCCTTCGACTTCAGCTCCTTCACCTGGTTGCGCATCATCTTGAAGGCCTTGAGGAGCTCGTTCACCTCGGCCACCGAGGTGCCCGAGCCCCGGGCGATGCGCGCGCGGCGCTGCCCGTCCACGACCTTCGGGTCCATGCGCTCCGCGACCGTCATCGACCCGATGGCGGCCTCGAACCGGACGAACTTCGTGTCGTCGATCTGGTCCATCGCCTCGGTCGGGATCTGGGCCATGCCCGGCATCAGCTTCAGGATGCCCTTGAGGCCCCCCGCCTTGCCGCTCAGGGCCCGGAGCTGCCCGAGCTGGCTGCGGAAGTCCTCGAGCGTCCACGTGTCCTTGAACATCCTCTCGGCGGTGCGCTGCGCCTCGACCTGGTCGACGACCTCCTGGGCCTTCTCGACGAGACCGACCACGTCGCCCATGCCGAGGATGCGCTGCGCGATGCGGTGCGGCACGAACGGCTCGAGCGCGTCGAGCTTCTCGCCGGTGCCCACGTAGCGGACGGGCTTGCCGGTGATCTCGCGCAACGAGAGCGCCGCGCCCGCGCGGGCGTCGCCGTCGGTCTTGCTGAGGACGATCCCGGTGACGGCGAGGCGACGGTCGAACTCGCGCGCGCTCGCGACGGCGTCCTGGCCCACCTGTGCGTCCACGACGAGCCAGATCTCCTGCGGCTTCGTCTTGCTCCGCACGTCCTCGAGCTCGTCCATGAGGTCGGTGTCGACGTGGAGCCGGCCCGCGGTGTCGAGGATCACCACGTCGCGGCCCGTCTCGATCGCCTTCGCGACGGCGCGCGCGCAGATCTTCTCGGGGCGGCCGCCGTCCTCGAAGTAGACGGGGACGTCCACCTGCTTGCCGAGGATCTTCAGCTGCTCGATGGCGGCGGGGCGCTTCACGTCCGCCGCGACGAGGAGGGGCTTCTTGCCCTCCTTCTTGCGGAGGTGGAGCGCGAGCTTGCCGCACGTGGTGGTCTTGCCCGTGCCCTGGAGGCCCACCATCATGAAGACCGTGGGGCCGCGGTCGTTCCAGGCGATGCGCGGGGGCTCGCCGCCGAGCAGCGCGACCATCTCGTCGAACACGACCTTGACGAACTGGTCGGCCGGGGCGACCCCGGTCAGCAGCGTCAGGCCGACGGCCTTCGCCTTCACGCGGTCGACGAACGCGCGCACCACCTCGAGGCCGACGTCCGCCTCGAGCAGGGCGGTCCGCACCTCGCGGATCCCGTCCTCGATGTTCTTCTCGGTGAGCTTTCCCGCCCGGCCGAGGCCGGAGAAGAGCGAGGCGAAGCGCTGGGAGATGGACTCGAACAAGATGGGCGGGGGGGAGCTCGGAACGGTGGGATCGGGAGTGGCGAGGTCGGGGGCGGCGGGGCGCGGGTCGGGCGACGGGGAATCGGCCGCCCCGGGGCGAACGCCCAGGCCGCGCAGGCGCGCCTGGCGGTTGGGGCAGGGCAGAGCGGCCGAAACGGCGGATTGAACCATCGGGCGGGCGCCCCCCC
>JAYTCP010000607.1:0-1739 GCA_043736435.1 Planctomycetia bacterium
GCGCGGGCTCCCTGCTCTCCGGCGTCGGCGGGACGCTCGCGGTCTCGGGCACGTACACGGCGAACACGCCCGGCACGGACGGCCTGAAGCTCACGTCGACGCCGGAGAGCAGGGAGCCCTCGCTCGGGCTCGTGGTCGAGGAGACGTCGACGAGTTGGGCGTCGAGGGTGCCGGTCGTGAGGTCGAGCGCGCGCCCGCCGGTGACGACGACGCGGCTGGTGCGGACCGTGAGGGTGCCGAACCCCGTGCCGGCGATCCCACGGCCCGCCGTGTTCCGGAGCTCGATGCCCCGGATCTGGTTGCCGGTCGAGAGGGTCACGGTGGCCCCGGTGGCCGCCTGGAGGAGGGGCCGCGTCGAGGCGGGGACGACCGTCGTCGGGCCGACGACGAGCGCCTCCCCGGTGCCCCAGAGCCGCTGGCCCGCGAGCAGCGTGATCGCGCCGGCGTACGTCGGGCCGCGCTGGAAGAGGTGGATGAAGTCGTCCGCCTGGGCCGGGATCGGGCCCGCGCCCTGGATCGCGTTGAACGCGGCGACGGTCTGGAACGGAGCCTCGAAGCGGCCCGTGCCTCCGGGGGCCGCTGCCGAGTCGATGAACCACACGACATCGTTCACGGTCACGGTGGCCGTGCCGTTGGCGGCCAGGAAGCCGTCGCTCACGGTGTAGGAAAACGTGTCGTTGCCCTCGAAGCCGAGGGACGAGCGGTAGGTGAATCCGCCGTTCGCGGCGATCGTCACGCTGCCGCCCTGCGACGTCGGGAGCGTGCCGGCGGTGACGGTGAGCGGGTCGCCGTCGGGATCGGTGTCGTTCAAGAGCAGCCCGGTCCCCGCGGGGACCGCGAACGGGACGTTGCCAATGGCGCCCGTAACCGTGTCGGCGACCGCGGTCGGGCGCACCTCGAAGAGGAGGATGGGCCCGACCGACCCGCCGGCGCCTCCGCCGGAGAGGAGGACCTCGATGCGCGCGTTCAGCTTGTTCGCGAGGCCCGTGACGGCCGTCACGCCCGAGATCTGCGTGAGGGAGTCGACGGTGCCCGGCACGTCGAGGGTCGCGGACGTGCCGCCGAGGAACGGCGTGCCGGTGGGCGCGCGGAAGCGGATCGTGCACGCAGACGCCGTGGGCGCGAAGCCGTTGCCGGCAAGGACGATGGCGGTCGGCACGTCGGCGGGGACGCGGTTGGGGGTGCACGTGTCGACGACGATGCCGAGGAAGGTCGCGACGGGCCCGGCGGAGCTGCCCTGCACGGTGGACGGGAGGATGACCGTCACGGTCGCGCTGAACGTGGGCCCGGGCCCGATCGGGCTCGTCCCGACGACCTCCGTGTCCGATACCACGGTGCCGGGGACGTCGGCGAACGCCGAGGTCCCGCCGGCGAACGGCGTCCCCGACGTCGCGGTGAACCGCACCGTGACGGTCGGCCCGGCCAGCGTGGCGAAGCCCGAGCCCGTGACGGAGAAGGGCGCCGCGACCGTGTTGAACAGCGGGTCCGTGATCGTTAGGACGACGACGACCCCCGAGGGGGAGCTCGACGTCCCGTCACCGCCGCCTCCGCAGCCCGTCGATGCGGCACCGAGGAGGGCCAGAGCGACGCCGAAGCACAAGGGATGACCCATCGGAACCTCCCCACCCGGCCCGGGGCCGGGGCGCGGCGCGCTCGCGGGGGGCGAGCGGCCGATCTGCGTCCGCCGAAGCTAGTGGCGCTTCCCAGAAGTCCGGCGGGGTGATTTGCCGGGCTCTGGG
>JAYTCP010000608.1:0-4575 GCA_043736435.1 Planctomycetia bacterium
CGCTGGACGAGCCGTCGGAGGGTGTGGTGGTCGGGACCTGCGGGAGCTGCCTAGGCTGCGTCCGCACCGTCGTCCCGGCCCGGCGTTGAGCCGCGCGGCGACGGCATCCCCCCGGACGGGCTGCGCGGGCATCGCGGCACCTCCGGACGCGCGGTACCCTCCCCTGCCCTCTCCGTCTCCCGCTCGGCTCGGGGGGGACCCCCCCGATCCCCCGTTCGCACCCGGAACCCGCGTCCCCATGGCCCCGCAGCCCCCGCAGCGCCAGACGATCCTCTCCGTCCAAGGACTGACGAAGACGATCCAGCAGCGCGAGATCCTGAAGAACCTCACGTTCGGCATCTACAGCGACGCGAAGGTCGGCATCGTCGGCGAGAACGGCTCGGGGAAGACGACGCTGCTGCGGATCCTCGCGGGCGAGGACAAGGAGTACGAGGGCGAGGTGCGCCCGTACTCCGGCGTCACGATCGGGTACGTGCCGCAGGAGCCGCACCTCGACGAGACCCTCGACGTGCGCGGGAACGTCGAGCTCGGGGTCAAGCCGATCCGCGAGCTCCTGGCCCGCTTCGAGGCGCTGTCCGAGCGGCTCGGGGGCGACCTTACGCCCGAGCAGATGCAGGAGATCCTCGACGAGCAGAGCAAGGTCCAGGACCTGATCGAGCACCGGGACGGCTGGGACGTGGACCGGCACCTCGAGGTCGCCATGGAGGCGCTCGCCTGCCCGCCGGGCGACTCCGACGTGCGCAAGCTCTCGGGCGGCGAGCAGCGGCGCGTGGCACTGTGCCGGGTGCTCCTGAGCCACCCCGACCTCCTGCTCCTCGACGAGCCGACCAACCACCTCGACGCGGCCACCACCGAGTGGCTCGAGCGCTTCCTGACCACCTACCACGGCGCGTGGCTGCTCGTGACCCACGACCGCTGGTTCCTCGAGAAGTCGACGAACCAGATGGTCGAGCTCGACCGCGGCCGCATCTTCGTGTTCGAGGGCAGCTACTCGAACTTCCTGGAGGCCAAGCAGAAGCGCCTCGAGCTCGAGCAGTCGACCGAGTCGGCCCGACAGCGCATCCTCGCGCGCGAGCTCGAGTGGATCCGGAGCACGCCCAAGGCCCGCACGGTGAAGAGCAAGTCCCGCATCTCGCGCTTCCACGAGCTCGAGGCCCAGGAGCTCGAGGGCCAGCGCGGGAGCGTCGAGCTGCGCCTGCCCACGGGGCCCCGCCTGGGCGACAAGGTGATCACGATCCGCGGCCTCAAGAAGGCCTACGGCGACCGCGTCCTGATCGAGAGCCTCGACCTCGACATCCCGCCGGGCGGCATCGTGGGCGTGGTCGGCCCGAACGGCATGGGCAAGACCACCCTCCTGCGCATGATCACGGGCGCCGAGCAGCCCAACCAGGGCTCCGTCACGCTCGGCAAGAACACGGTGTTCTGCTACGTGGACCAGAACCGCGACACGCTCGACGACTCGAAGACCGTGTTCCAGGAGGTCGCCGAGGGCGGCGACGTCATCAAGATCGGCAAGGAGGAGATCAACGTCCGCTCCTACCTGTCGCGGTTCCTGTTCAAGGGCGCGGAGCAGCAGAAGCCGGTCGGGAAGCTCTCCGGCGGCGAGCGCAACCGCCTCCAGCTCGCCAAGCTCCTCAAGAAGGGCGGCAACGTCCTCATCCTCGACGAGCCCACGAACGATCTCGACCTCGAGACGCTGCGCGTGCTCGAGGAGGCGCTCCAGTCGTTCCCCGGCTGCGCGATCGTCGTGACCCACGACCGCTACTTCCTCGACCGCGTCGCCACTCACATCCTCGCCTTCGAGGGCAACGGCAAGGTGGTCTGGTGCGAGGGGACGTACGAGTACTACCGCGAGAAGAAGGCCGAGCGCGACGCCGCGGCCGGCGCGGACGCCGAGTCGAAGAAGGGCAAGTACCGCAAGATGGTGCGTCCGGGCGGGTAGCCGGCACGGCCGCGAGGCCGCGGGAGGTCGACATGGGGCACGGGATCCGCTCGGTCGTCGAGGTGCGGACGCTCCCGGGGGCGCGGGGGGCCGGCCGGGCGCGCGTGGCGCGGCTCGCGGCGCACCTCCTGCTTCCGGCCGCGTTCTGTCTCTCGGCTGCGAGCCTTCTCTCCGCTCCGCGGTGGGCCCGCGCGGACGAGCCCGCGCCCGTCCCCGCGCCGGCGGCCGCTCCCGCCGCGCCGCCGAAGTCGGCGTGGCACGACGAGGCCCTGGTGAAGCGCCGCTTCGTCGAGGCGATGGACGCTGTCGAGGCCGCGAGCGGGGTCACCTACACGACGAAGCCCACCGTGCGCATCTCGACGCGCAAGGACGTCGTCGCGATCCTCGAGGAGGAGCTGAAGGGCATCGCGTCCGCCGTCGGGGGCCAGGATGCCATCCAGGGGGCCGTCGACGCGCTGTCCCGCGGGCTGCTCGCGAAGTACGCGCTCGACGGCCACGTCGTCCACGTGGTCCCCGAGAACGTCGAGTGGGTGGTGAGGACCATCGGCTCGGACACGCTCGCGGGGGAGGACGCCCTCCGCGTGATCCTCGTGCACGAGTGCACTCACGCGCTCGACTTCCCGCGCTTCGGGTGGCCGGCCCTGCGCCCGAAGTGGTCCACGCCCGACGAGCAGAAGGCGTTCGGCGCCGTCGTCGAGGGCCACGCGCAGTGGGTCGCCGAGAAGGTGGCGGCCGACTGGGGGCTCACGAAGGCCTTCGACGCCTTCACCGCCTCGATCACGTTCGTCCCGTCGGGGCAGAACGCCGCCGTCGAGGCGATCTCGAAGGGGATGGCCGCCGAGGCGGGGTTCGCCTACCTCCAGGGGCTCGCCTTCTTGAAGGCCGTTTTCGCCGCGAAGGGGCTCGAGGGCGTGCTCGCCGTGCTCCGGGAGCCCCCGCGCGACACCCGGTCGATCGAGCACCCCGAGCTCCACCTGACGCCCGGGGCCGCCGACGCCTCCGTCGACCTCGCCGTGATCCTCGAGGCGTTCCGTCCCCTGCTGCCCGAGCCCCGCTGGAGGCTGCAGACGTCCCGCATCCTGCAGGCGGCGCTCCGCAGCCAGGTGGAAGGGCTGCCGCCGCAGGAGGTGACGCACGCGTTCGACGGCTACCGCGACGGCCAGGCGCTCGTCGGCAACGATCCGACCGGCGGGGCCCAGGTCATCGTGCTCGCCCTCCTCTACGACGCGGCGGACCAGGCGCAGCGCTGGACCCGTGCCGACGCCGCGCTGTCCCGGAACAAGGACGAGAAGCTGAAGACCGGGCACGTCCGGATCACGGCGACCGACTACGCAGAGGGCGCGGGTCCCGGGGGACGCCTGCCCGGCACGGTCGCGACGAAGACGGTACGGGTGGGATCCGAGGAGATCTCCGCCGTGGTGCACTTCGTCTCCGTCGGGCGCGTCTCCTTCGAGATCGCCCTGACGGGCGGCACCCGGGTCACCCGGGAGCAGGTGGACGCGTTCCTCGCCGCCGCCGAACGGTACGTGGTCGATCCCGCCCACCCGCTGCCGAAGGTCGAGCCGGCGGCCCCCCTCTCCGAAGGAGGCAAGGGGGCTCCCGAGGGGAAGTAGGGGACCCCCACGTCGATCCGTACGGGCTGGCTGCCCGGGCGGGGCCGGGGCTACGATCCGTGAAGCGATGGAACCCTCCGAACCCGTCCTGAGAGACCACTGGTTCCTTCGACAGATGGCCATCCTCGAGCGGCGGCGGGGGCGCCTGTACGCGGTCTGTCTGGGCATGATCGCCGCGATCGCGTTCGCCGACTACCTGACGGGCGACGAGATCCTCCTGTTCGTGCTGCACCTGCTGCCCGTGGCGATCCTCGCCTGGGGTGCGGGCATCCACGCGGGCCTCGCGGGCTCGGTGATCGCCACCGGCGCCATGCTCGTGGGCTACGTGGCGCTGTCGGACGGGCGCTTCCGTACCCTCCACGTGTGGCAGGCCCTCGTGAGCCTGACGAGCAACGCCACCGTGGCCTGGGCCGTCGCGGAGCTCAAGGCCTCCCGCGAGCGCGTGCTGTCCCTGCTCTCCACCGAACGCCGCCTCGCGCGCGAGGACGCCGTCACCGGGCTCGCCTCGGTCCGGGCCTACCAGGAGCGCCTCGCGCTCGAGGTGGACCGCATGCGCCGCCATGCGCGCCCCTTGAGCCTCATGTTCCTCGACCTCGACGACTTCAAGCGCGTGAACGACGAGCGCGGGCACCGCGCGGGCGACGAGCTCCTCATGCGTGTGGGCCGCGTCCTCGTCGCCAACGTGCGCAAGGTGGACCTCTGCGGCCGGCTCGGCGGGGACGAGTTCGGGATCCTCATGCCCGAGACCGACGCGGACGAGGCCTCCCACGTGGCGGAGCGCGTCCGGGAGGGCCTGCTGAAGTCGTTCCGCGAGGGCGGGGCCGGCGTGGGGATGAGCGCCGGCCTCGCCACGTTCCGCCATGCCCCCGTGGACGACCAGGTGCCCGTGAGCCAGGTGGACGCCCTCATGTACGAGGCGAAACGCGCCGGGAAGAACCGCATCGTCGCGAAGAGCTTCGAGTGAGCCCGCTCGACGTGCGCGGCCCACCCCTGCGTCGGGCCCCCCGGGCCCGAACGGCC
>JAYTCP010000609.1:0-3818 GCA_043736435.1 Planctomycetia bacterium
GGGGCCGACGGGGGCTCCAGGGCGTAGCGCCCTCCGGCCTCCGTCGCGACCCCGGGCGGGCTGCCGTCGCGGAGTCTTGGGTTCGCCGGCCGGCGCCGGCCTGGGCCGGTCGGCCCCCGCCGCCCCCCCGCTCCCGATGCCGCCGCTCCCCAAGCGCTCGGGGCGGACCTTCGTCCCTACTTGTAGGCGGTCTTGAGCGTCTTCAGGCGACCCTCGAGCCCTTTGGCCTTCACCTCGTCCCAGAAGGACGGGCGCGTGCCCGTGAGCTTGTGCGCCCCGAGGACCTTGCCCTTGGGGTCACGGCCGGACGGCTCGAAGCTGAGGAGGTGCTGGACCTGGTAGCGGCCCTCGGCGTCGAGGGGGAGGACCTCGCTGACATATGTCACCTTGCGGCTGCCGTCGGCGAGGCGGTCGGCCTGGACGAGGATCTGGATGGCGCCCGCGACCTGGGCCCGCAGGGCCACGAGGGGCAGCTCGACCTTGCTGAGGAGGGCGAGGGTCTCGATGCGGGCGAGCGCGTCCTTCGGCGAGTTCGCGTGGACCGTGGTCATGGAGCCGGCGTGGCCCGAGTTCATGGCCTGGATCATGTCGAGGGCCTCGCCTCCGCGGCACTCGCCCACGATGATGCGGTCGGGGCGGAGGCGGAGGGCCGAGTGGAGGAGGTCGCGGATCGAGACCTCGCCGTGCCCGTGGCGGTCGGGGGCCCGGGCCTCGAGGCTGACCACGTGGTCCTGCTGGAGGCGGAGCTCGGAGGTGTCCTCGATCACGACGATGCGGTCGTGGCCGGGGATGGCGCCGGAGAGGGCGTTGAGCAGCTGGGTCTTGCCGCTGCCCGTCCCGCCGGCCACCAGGACGTTCTTGTCCAGCCCGATGATCAGCTCGAGGAGCTCGCGCGCCTCGGGGGAGATGGACCCGAACTCGACGAGCTTCTCGAGGGTCAGGGCCGTCGTCGAGAACTTGCGGATGCTGAGCGTGACGCCGTTGCGGGCGCACGGGGGCAGGACCGCGTGGACGCGTGCCCCGTCGGGGAGGCGGCCGTCGAACCGGGGGGTGCGCTCGTCGAGGCGCTTGCCGGAGAACTGCGCGATGTTGCGGGCGCAGGCCAGGAGGTCGGTCTCGCTCGCGAACTTGTTCGGGACGTGCTCGAGGCGGCCGCCGCGCTCGGCGTAGATCGTGTCGTGGCCGTTGATCATCACCTCGCTGACGGTGGCGTCGGCGAGGAGGTCGGCCACGGGCGCGAGGAAATAGGCGAGAGACTGCGTGAAGACGCTGGAGGCGGCCATGGAGGGCGGATCCTAGCCTCGGGGCGGGCGCAAAGCGACGGGCGAACGAGCGGAGCCGGAGAGGTCAGCGGAACAGCGTCGGGTGGCGGGCGGGGGCGTCCGCGCCGAAGCGCAGCGGCAGCTCGAGGGGGAGCTCCACCGGCGTGCGGCAGGACGCCGCCTCGCACGGTTGGAGGCCGAGGAGGAGCGTGACCCGCCGCGGACCGAGGGGCGCCTCGGGCGGGACGTGGAGGGAGGCGCGGATCCAGACGGTCCCCTCGAGCATCGGAATCGCGGCCTGGCCCGGGGCCGGCACCTTCGTGACCGGGGCGGGCCACGTGACGGGCCCCAGGAGGACCGGAGCCTTCCCGGGGAGCTCGAGCGTCGTGGGGATGCGGTCCTTCGGGCCGGGCCCGGCGGGGTTGACGTGCCACCCGGCGTCGAGCACGAGGCGGATCGCCACGCGCACGGTGGAGCCGGGGGCGGCTTCGCCCCGCTCGAGGAAGACGTCGGCCTGCGCCACGCCGCGCCGCACGGACGCGTCGGGCACCTCGGGCGCGGCGCCGACGGCGGCGAGGCGCGCGCGGTCCGCGAGGGCGCGGGCCATCGCCATCGTCCCGGTCGGCGCGCGGGCGACGAGGGGGCGCCAGGCCGACAGCGCGGCGTCGGCGGCCTCGCGGTAGGCCTTCGAGCCCGTGCGCGCCGCGAGGCGCAGGAGCACGCGGACCGCGGTCGCGTTGCCGGAGGGGATGGGGGAGTCGAACGCGTCCTTCGGCCGCGCGAGGAGCGCCTCGTGGTCGGTCGAGGACGAGAAGAACCCGCCCGCCGCGGGATCGCGGAAGCGCGCGAGGATCGCGTCGGCGAGCCCGCCCGCGGCCTCGGCCCAGCGCGGCTCGCCCGTCGCCTCGGCCAGGTCGAGGAGGCCCTCGGCGACGTGCGCGTGGTCGTCGAGGAAGCCCTCGATGCGCGGCCCCGAGCCCTTCGGCAGCCGAAGGAGCCGCCCGCCGTCCATCGACTGGGTGAGGAGGAACGCCGCGAGCTCGCGGCCCCGCTCGTGCCACGCGGGCTCCTTCAGGGCCGTGCCGGCGGCGGCGAAGGCCGAGACGAGCAGGCCGTTCCACCCCGAGATCACCTTCCCGTCGCGACCCGGCTGGGCGCGCTTGGCGCGCACCTCGAGCAGGCGCGCGCGGATGCGGACGAGGTCGGCCGCCACCGCGGCCGGTGCCTTGCCCTGCCGGGCGACCAGCGTCGCGAGGGGCTCGGGCCGGTGGAGGATGCTCCGCCCCGCGGGCCGCCCGCTCGCCTCGTCGTGGTAGTTGCCGCCGGGGCGGACGTCGTACGCCTCGGCGGCGAGCTTCGCGTCGGCCGCGGGGAGCGCCGCCGCGAGCTCCTCGGGGGTCCACGTGTAGGTGAGGCCCTCCTCGCCCTCCGTGTCCGCGTCGAGGCTGCTCGCGTACCCTAGGCCCTCGACCTTCATCTCCCGTTCGAGCCAGCCGAGCGTCTCCCGCACGACCTCGGCGTACCGCGGCTCGCCGCCGACCGCGTACGCCCGCGCGTACGCCGTCGCGAGCAGCGCGTTGTCGTAGAGCATCTTCTCGAAGTGCGGCACGAGCCACACCGCGTCCGTCGAGTACCGGTGGAACCCGCCGCCCACTTGATCGTAGACCCCGCCCGCAGCCATGGCGTCGAGCGTCTTGCGCACCATGGCGAGGCCGTTCGCAGCCCCTCCCCCACCCGCGCCGTCGAGGAGGAACAGGAGCTGCGCGTGCGGCGGGAACTTCGGCACGCGGTCGAAGCCCCCGTGCTCGGGGTCGAACTCGGCCGTGGTCCGCTCGGCGGCGAAGCGCACGAGGTCGTCGTCGGAGCCCTCGTAGGGCGGCAGGGCGTGACCCGCGGCCTGCTTCTTGACCGCCTGGCTCACCTCGTCGGCGGCCTCGAGGAGGCGCGGCCGCTCGTCCTTCCACATCCGCTTCAGGCGCGCCGTCATCCGCACGAGCTCGGCCCGCGGGATGAACGTCCGCGCGAGGAACGGGCGCCCGTCAGGCGTCAGGAAGCACGTCATCGGCCAGCCGCCGCGCCCCGTCGTGATCTGGGTCGCGGCCATGTACACGTCGTCGAGGTCGGGGCGCTCCTCGCGGTCCACCTTCACGCACACGAACGCATCGTTGAGCGCCGCCGCCGTCGCCTCGTCCTCGAAGGAGTCGTGCTCCATCACGTGGCACCAGTGGCAGGCCGCATAGCCGATCGACAGGAAGATCGGCCGGTCGAGCGCCTTCGCGCGCGCCAGGGCCTCGGGCCCCCACGGCCACCAGTCGACCGGGTTGAACTGGTGCTGGCGCAGGTACGGGCTGCGCTCGGACGCCAGCCGGTTGCGCGGGGCTCCGGCAGGCTGCTTCGCGGGCTCCTTCATGCCGTCCTCCGCCACGACACCGCCGGGGCCGAGCAGGCCCAGGAGGGCCCAGGCCGACCCCACGAGGAGGGCGCGTGCGTGCATGGGGGCGAGGATCACCGGGGGCGCGGGGGGCTGGGGAGGGAATCGCCGGCGGCAGCCTTCGA
>JAYTCP010000610.1:0-1627 GCA_043736435.1 Planctomycetia bacterium
CCGCGACGTCGGGAGGCTCGACGCCTCCCTCGGCGGGCCCGTCTCGCGAGCGGACCGCCGCCGCGTGCTGCGGGGCTACTACCACGCGTTCGCGCGCCCGGCGCTGCCGGTCGCCTCCTTCGCCCGGCTCGTCGCTCGCGCGAGCGCCCGCAAGCGCGGCCCCGGCGGCGCCCCACGCTGATCTACTACTGAAGTAGATCGGAGCCTGAGCGAGTCTTGCTCAGGCTCTGAGCGCGGCCCGCGCGCCCGTGGTCGGACTTCGTCGGGGGTTGACCCCGTCACGCGGACCCCGTGGTGAAATGGGCCCCGCCGGGCCTTTCGCCCGGGAGCCATGAATCCTCCCCCGCCGCCCCCTCCTTCCCCGCCCGATCCCTCCCCGCCCGCGGCGTCGCCCCCCCGAGGGAGGAGCGTCGCCCTCGTCGCGGTCCACATGGACCTCGGCGCCGGCCGCCGGGGCGTCGACATGGGCCCGAGCGCGCTCCGCGTCGCGCGCCTGAGCGAGCGGTTGACGATGCTCGGGTGGGAGGTGTCCGAGCTCGGGGCGGTGCACGTGGAGGAGCCCGAGGTGTGCCCCGTCGGCGAGGCGCACGCGAAGTACCTCCACGAGGTGCGCGCGTGCTGCGTCGAGCTGCGGGACAAGGCGCTCGTGGCCCTTCGGGAGGGGCACGTCCCCCTGTCGCTCGGCGGCGACCACTCGATCGCGATCGGCTCCATCGCCGCGCAGGCGATCCACCACCGTCGCCGGGGTCTTCCGGTCGGCCTCATCTGGGTGGACGCCCACGCCGACATGAACACGCCGGAGAGCTCGCCCAGCGGCAACATCCACGGGATGCCGCTCGCGATCTGCCTGGGCCAGGGACCGCCGGAGCTCGTCGAGCTCGCCGGCGGCCCGCCCGCCCTCGACCCTCGGCACGTGTCCATCGTCGGCGCCCGCGACCTGGACGGCGAGGAGCGCGAGATCGTCCGGCGCTCCGGCGTGCGCTGCTTCACCATGTCGGAGATCGACGAGCGCGGGATCGCCCCCTGCCTCGACGAGGCGATCGCGCGCGCGACGCAGGGGACCGCGGGGGTCCACCTCTCCTTCGACCTCGACGGCGTCGACCCCGAGTACGCGCCCGGGGTCGGCACCGCCGTGGCGGGCGGGCTGACCTATCGCGAGGCGCACCTCGCCTGCGAGAAGGTGGCGCGCACGGGCCGGCTGCTCGGGATGGACCTCGTCGAGCTGAACCCGATCCTCGACGAGGGGAACCGCACCGCACGCCTCGGCGTCGAGCTGATCCTGTCGGCGTTCGGCAAGACGATCCTGTAGCGGGAGGACGACCGCGGCCGCCGGAGGCGGGGCAGTCCTGCTTCCCCTACTTCCCCTGGTTCTGCTTGTCCTTCGCCTTCTGGAGCAGCGCCCGGAGCTTCGGGTACGGGTCGCCGTCGGCGTGCATGATCTCCTTCACCTTGAGCGTCCCCTCGTACCGGGTGACGTAGGCGAGGACCAGGTCGCCGAACTCGTCCTGGGGACGGTTGGTCTTCCACCACTCGACGAACTGGCGATAGAGCTTGCTGTACGCTGCGTTCGACTCGTTCTCCCGGGCGCTCTCCGCGACATCGTCGAGCTGGGCCTTCCAGGTGTCGA